>CAZZDT010000058.1:0-10385 GCA_964652435.1 uncultured Bdellovibrionales bacterium | reverse complement strand
ATGCAATGATGCCAGGTGTAGTGAGTATTCCGCATGGTTTTGGACATGGACGCAAAGGTGTTGAGTTGGATGTGGCAACTAAAAGTGCTGGCGTGAGTATTAACGATTTAACCGACGAAATGCATTATGACGCGCTCACCGGTAACGCGGGCTTCTCTGGGGTGCCTGTCGTGGTGAAGCCTTTGGGAGAATAAGTTATGGCGGGAATTGATGAGTCTCGACCTTTTATCCCTTTGAACATTGTTGTTCTAACTGTCTCAGATTCACGAACTCATGAGGATGATGTTTCGGGAAGCACACTGGTTGCTAGACTTGAGCAAGCCGGTCATACATTGCATTCGAAACGTATGGTTCCTGATGATCAGACGACCATTGAGTCTGTTTTGCGTGCTTGTATCGGAGACTCAGGAGTCGACGTGGTGATTGCCACGGGGGGCACAGGCTTAACCGGGCGTGATGTTACTCCGGAAGCTTTTGCGGCGGTTTACGAGAAAGAGATTCCCGGTTTTGGTGAACTTTTTCGTGCCCTCAGTTACGAGTTGATTGGTACCTCTACCATTCAAAGCCGAGCTACGGGTGGAGTGTGCCGCGGAACCTATCTTTTTGCCCTGCCGGGTTCTCCGGGAGCATGCCGCGATGGTTGGGATAAAATCCTTCAATATCAGTTAGATAACCGCTTCAGACCCTGTAACTTAGTAGAGATTTTACCACGTCTACAAGAGTGACGATCAAACGGTATCCTCCTCGAATTTCTTTTCACTCAAGAATTGATTGAACGCGTCGATGACCTCACGTGGTACCGCTGTGTCCAATGACAGCGGATGGGCTATGGCGAGCGAGGCGGGGTTCAATGAATACGACCAATTATCTTCCTGAAGTTAAACGACAATATGAGGATTACCCATTTCCACCGGTGGAAGCGCAGGACGACTCCTGGCGTCTACAGGTGATGCCTCAAGACTTACTGGAAAATATCAACCACTATTGCTTTGGAGGTCGTCGTGATTTCCGAAAGGACTTCCGGGTTTTGGTAGCTGGAGGGGGCACGGGTCATGCGGTCATCTTTTTGGCCGAGCAACTTCGCGATACGAATGCTGAAATTTATTATGTCGATTTAAGTCAAGCATCACGGACGGTCGCTCAAGAACGGGCTAGAGTTCGTGGACTGACCAACATCCATTGGATCAGTGGTTCACTTCTCGATGTGCCCACAATGGGGATAGGCCAGTTTGATTACATCAACTGTACCGGTGTCCTGCATCATCTTGAGAATCCCACTGCGGGTCTGATGGCTCTGAAATCTGTCCTAAAAGAAGATGGAGCCATGGGATTGATGGTTTATGGTAAATATGGCCGGGCGTCGTATTACCATGTTCAAGAAATGATGCGGTTGATCAATGATCCGGCTGACCACCCTGAACAAAAGATAGAAAATACAAAGGCGGCCATGAGTTCGTTGCCTGAAACGTTTTTTCTAGGGCATGGTATTCACCGTCAGAAGCATTTAGACGGTTTCTTTAACGACCACATCAATCTTTACGATACATTTCTTCATTCGCAGGACCGTGCTTACACGGTAGAAGAACTATACGAATGGTTGGATACTTGTGGTCTCGAGATGAATGGCTTCACGAATTTCAACGCGAGCATGAGTGAGAAAATTCTGTATCGTCCGGAACTCTACATTAAGGACGAGAAGCTTTTGGATAAAGTCATGAATTTCCCACTTCGCAAGAGGCAAGCGGTAGCCGAGTTGGTAAGCTCTCAAATTGGTCTGCACACCTTTTATTGCTCATACCGCTCGGATGCTCAGGCTGTGCCGGATGATTTTTCCATGGTTCCGTTTTTCAGTGATTGCCATTGTGGTGGTGAGCCTGTTTTCACACAGATCAATCCGATTGAGACCTGTGATTGGATGGAAGCGAATCCTGGCCAACAATTTGTTTTACGTCACCCGATGGGATTAACCATTGCTATCCCAAATACTCCTTGTACCGGGCGCATTATACGTTACATCGATGGAGAGCGGTCATTGGAGACCATTTTTCAGGTGGTAGCCGCTGATATGGAGTCGATGACGTCGACCCCATTGGCAAAGTTTGATTTTCTCAGCAGCTTTATGGGGATTTATAACGTTTGCTCTGAACTGGAATGGTTACGGCTCCGGCACGAATCCGTGCCTGCGTATCCTACATACCAGGAAATGCAAAGCCGTGTGACTTCACAGTACGCGGCGCAAGGGCATGTGGCTTAAGCTTCAGACGCCAATTCTTGAAATGCTTCACACGCTTCTTCGATAGATGCTATGGACTCCGGTGCGTGGGCATCGGCAGCAGCCGACCATGCTCGGTTCAGCATGCGCTCTCCGTAGGCTACCACGACCAAAAGCTCCGCCCCTTTGTCCATTCCTAGTTTTTCAATGACTTTGTGACGAGCCATTGCAAACGGAATAACGTATTCTTGAAGAATATTATCTACACGGTCACAAAGTGATTCGGTTTCAAGTGTTGGAGCTTCTTCTTTCAGTTTTAGCAATGGAGCTTGAATACTCTGGAGTCGCTCAAACGGATTGATAGCGTTTGGATCTGAATCCGGTTGCTCTTGTTCTTGTTTGATCTGGCGACGCCAGAGAACGATACCAACCGCAGCGGCGATTGCTCCCAGGATAAAAATGGGCAGGGTATCTGGAAATCCACCTTGTGCTTCTGGGAGTTTCGCGCTGCCTGCAATGGCAACAAGAATTCCGGCCGCAAAAATATAAGGTCCAAATGATGTAGATTTTTGTGTTTCTGTGGTCATGATTCTTAGGCTCCTACGAAGATTTCAAAAGCAGCGTGTCCGATACCCAGAAGGGCTTCACCGACGATAAGACCCGCGGCAAGTGGAACCAGTTTATGTTCAACAAAAGCTGAACCCTTTTTCTTCATGATGTACATGTTGGTGAGACAGCCAACACCGTAACCAAGCGTAATGGAGAAGGGGAGGTACATGGCTAAACCAATCAATACCCCTAGGCCGCTCATAGGAGCCGCTCCAAGAAGAGCCCCGACAATGCCACCCATCACATATTTATCGGTTGGGACGTTGCCGCTTTGAACGGCATCAATGATTCCCATGAGGGCACCTGCTTGTGGTGCGGGAAGTGCGGTGCCTTCGCCAAAGCCACCTTGGCCGCCTTCTCCATTGGTCCATAGGACGTAGATTGCACCGAGGGCTAGGATTGCACCAATCCATGTTACAAAGAACTGAGCGATTTGTTGTTTGACCGGACGTCCACCAATGAGAAAACCCGTTTTCAGGTCTTGCATCATATCGGCGCCTTGGCCGATGGCCACGCAGACTGCTACCCCTACAACCATAGCTCCGGCGATGTTTCCGTTGAGGAGAAACATCATGAGAGTGACACTGATGAGTGCCATTCCACTCATTGGAGAGATATCGGTCATGCCGGTTGCTTGGGCAACAATCAGTCCTGCAAGGCCTAGCCAAATGGTTCCAACGACTGATGCAAGCATTGCTTGAGGAACGGTTACCCCTGGCGTGAGGATCGAAGCCACAAAGAAAAGAACAACTGCACCAATGGTGCCTGCAATTAAGACGTTGAGAGGAAGTTCGTCGGTGCCAACTTTGCTGCCACCTGCCTTGGATGTTTTTGCTGCCGTGGACAATGAACGAATGGCGCTCTTGATGGCCGGGAAGCTCACTACAACGCCCATCAACGCACCGCCAATCAATGCTCCGATACCAAGGGGACGAATCATCTTACCGTAGAGTGCACCGAAGGCAGGTGTGCCATCAGAGATAGAACCTGCAGTGAAATTTGCGAGTAGATCTGTTGGAATGTCTGCCGGTGTCCATCCCATATTGTATGCAATGGGGGCGACCACCCACCAAGCAATCACGCCGCCGACAAAGAATGGCAATCCACCGCGGCCCGAGAGAAGCCCGGCTGCGAGGTTCATCAAGGAGAGGTAAATGACGGGGGATAAGTAATCCGGAATCACCCCGAAGCTAATATTGAGTTCTTCGTGGTAGAGAATTCCGGGTGCATCCAGTGCACCAGAAACCATCAGAAGTTTCCACGCAGCGCTGATTCCAAATCCCAATGCAAGGAGTTTTGCTTTTTCAAGTCCCGAAGATCCTGAGCGGATAATGGTAGATACGGCCACACCGGAAGGAAATCGAAGTCTATCGAGATCAATCATTTGCTTTCGCAATGGGATAATAAGAACAACACCCAAGATTGCGCCTGATACCCCGCCAATGATCAGTGGCAATGCATCGAACTCAATGCCTGGCAGACCTTCGGCGCGCCATTTTGCATCGAGCATGAAGAGTGCCGGTAATGTAAATACAACACCCGTACCTGCGGTGTTGATGCCTGAGGCAATGGTTTGGTTGATGTTGTTTTCAATCATGGTGCCTTTGCCCAACACGCCTTTGAGCAGGGCATAACCCATGATGGATGCAACGGTCGAACCCCCGATAGAAAATCCGAGCTTTAGCGCGGCGTAAACAAATGCCAAGTTTAAGACAATTCCTTGTAGAACCCCAAGAATTATCGCGGCTGGTGTCATTTCGCGATAAGGCTGAACCATCGCGTCTTTGACTGCGCGTGCTCGAACTCCGTCTGCCATTCCATTGCTCCCTGAGTCTGGTGCTTTCATCGACGGCTAGATACATATTGGTAACTTATGTTGCAAGCGGTCCCATGAGCGTTCAAGATATTGAAATTGATAACGAATACTGAGTTTTGCCTAGCGCAGTGCAGCATGTGTCCCTGAGAAGGAGTTTGGAATGTCTCGATATGGTGTCGTCGTGATTTTACTTTGGTTCATTCCCGCAGTTGTCTTTGCTCAAGGTGAGCAAACCTCACTTGTGACTGATTTAGAGACGGGCTGCACCGTAACAGCTCCCGGTCCGAAGCACATTAAAACGTGCCGGGGGCCAGCGGGCTACGAGGCTGTGATGCATCAAACACCCATGGGTGAGCAGCTGACACTTGAAAATACAGCCATTGCTTTTTCCGCAGCGGTGATTCGATGCAGTCGGGGACAAAAGATAACGAGTTTGGGTTGGAGAATGCGTGCGGGCAAACCGTTTGCCGCCTTCATTGGCTATCGTTGCATGGGAACCAAGTCTCAGCTCTCATCTGGAGGACAAGACCGGATACTGGTTCAAGGTTTAAAGGGCTTTGAAGAATACGGTCATGAAGTAAGGTCCAAGGCTGGTCGTCCTACAATGGCTGCGGCTGAATCTCTAGCTGACGGGTGGTTGGCGCCAAAATAATCGTTTTAGATCAGTGTCTTGGCACTGCTTTTCCAATTTTTTTTATTTATGGGTCTAAAGGTTGTGGTGGATGTTTCTGGCATTCGCTATAGCTGAGCTGCGTGGGAATGCGATCGGAGTTTGTGATGATGATGAAAAAGACGGTTTTTTATGTGTTGGCAGGCTTGGTTTGCATGTGTATGCCAAATCTTGCTGGAGCCGAGGTAAAGCCCATCATCCGAGATAATATGTCGGTAGAACGAAGCCTCAGGGCAGACTTTCTAAGCTCCGTAGGCAATCACATCGTGGGTGGTGCAGGTTGGTTCGTTGTTCCTGTCATGCACGATGGTTTCTTACCCGGAGTTAACGACTCATTCGATGTTGAAGTGGGTGGGTATGTTGCTTGGTATTTCAAAGGCGATGCGAGTTACGTTTTTATTGAGCCTGCTGCAGGTGTGAAATGGAACTTTCACCTTTTGAATGAACTCACATTGTATGTGGGTGCGCGCACCGGCATTGTCGTCGGATTAGGCGCAGATATTTTTGAACCCGACGGTGGTGGCATTGCTGGGCTTTATTGGCATCTTGGAGAAGGTGTCGATTTAAGACTCGAAGCTGCTTACGCTCATGTGGGTCGAGCCGGTGCTCAATTGGGAGTCAGCTTCCCATTTTAAGCATGAACCGTCTCAAGAGCCTTCACTGAGGCTCTGATTGAAAAGATAGCCGACATTCCGTTTGGCTTGATTGTACGTAGGAATCGATGACGTGTTGAAGCCAATCCTTGGGATGGGTTTCACAAAATTCTTAATATGGAGTGGTCTATGCCATCTCCAGTTAACGTGGAGGTTTATGATGGAAGCGTTGGCAATTAAAAGCTTTTTGACCTTGTTGGTCGTAATGGATCCCGTGGCATTGGTGCCCATGTATCTGGGCGTGAGTGGCTCTATGGATGCTCAGGAGCATCGTCAGGTTGCTCGTAGGTCGACTTTGGCTGCGGGCATTGTTTTGTGGCTCTTTACTTTGGTTGGCGGAAAACTATTGGCTACCCTGGGCATTTCCCTGGGAGCTTTTCGAATCGCCGGTGGTCTACTGCTCTTTAAGATTGCGGTGGATATGGTGTTTGCTCAACGAGAGCGTGAAACTGAAGAAGAGCAAGCAGAAGCCCTGGCTAAAGAAGACATCAGTATATTTCCTCTCGCGATTCCTTTGATGGCAGGTCCCGGGGCCATGGCGAGTGTGATGATTCTCGCTGGCGAAGGAGCCTTGATTCACGCGATGGGTGTTCCAGTGGTCTTGGCTTGTATCACTGTCGTATTGATTCTGTGTTGGGCCGCTTTGCGTTTAGCGGAGAAAATTGCGGTGGTTCTAGGAACAACCGGAATCAATGTTGTGACGCGGATACTTGGGGTTTTGTTGGCAGCTCTGGCCGTCCAATATGTGGCGGACGGAACGCTCTCATTTTTAGCTTAAGCTACAATTAACGGAAACAATCCGAGCAACGTACCGGCTGCGGTCAACGCAGCGGTCGTTGCTGCAATTGCGCCCAGTACCTGAATGCGGCGGCGCTTCTTCAAGCCAGCCATTTCCAGAAGGCTGTTCGAGTCAAGCTTGTTAACTTCTTGTACTTCGTTCATGGCACCGTTCGCGCTGTAGCCGGAGTTGTCTGCGGAGACGCCACTTGCATCTACATTGAATGCAGAGCGAGTGATGCGTTCACCGGTTGGGATTCCGGACAGTGCCGCCATGGTGTTGACGAATTGTTCTTGTGACGTAGGGAGACTCTTCTCTCCCCCTGGGGGATTACTTGCGACGGTCATTTCTTCGGTCCTCGATTTTCGATGTCGGTTACCAATGGAAGGGGCTTTCCGTTGGCTTCAACACCATTCCTCTCTGCGCTGAGGCTTTCGTGCTACCAATGAATCAGTTGCTTCGAGCCTCACTGGTTAGATGCGAAACGAAGCGAATTTTGTATTTTTATTTTTCCCTCTATTGGTGCGCCCGATGTCATACCCAACCCAAACAGGGAAGTCCCCAATTGGGAAAAATATGAATTATTTTAGTTACAACGTTCTTTTATGCGGGATTATTCAAGGCTTTGAATATGAGCACATCCGTTTTTATTGGCAGCCCTTGGCTTTTAAGTGCTCGTTTTTGTGAGGTTTTTTGGCCTTGAGGGAGTGGGTGCTGAAGGCGTCTTCACTCAGTGCTGATAAAAGTGGTGGATAAAAGAAGATCTTTGATGAAGCTCGATGCAAAATGAAAATCACGAAAGTTCGTTGTTATGAACCGCGATCTTGGGTGCCCGATATTCAGCTTCGGCGAGGCGATTTTTTGAGCTTTTCCATGATTTCTCGCGCCTCGGTTGATTTGCCCAGTGCGAAATAGACACGGCTTAATGTGGTTAAAATTTCGCGTGAATCGGGCTCGAGTTCTTCGGCTTTCTCAAGATGTTTAACTGCATTTTCGTAACGATGCTCGGATGCATAGATTTGGCCAAGCAAGTAGTGGTCAGTCCAAATAGAAGTTGTTTGTTCTATGTTATCTTGAAGCAGCTTACGAGCTTCGTCGAGGCGCCCATCATCCCAGGCGGCTTGCGCAAGTTTACGGGCCGGTACTCGGTACCAAGGATTGGCTTCTAAGGCTCTTTGTCGAAGCCGCTCGGCGGCGATAAATTCATTGTCCATAGCAGCATAGTCAGCCAGTTGGTCGAGCCCTCGGGCAAAGGTGGGCGCGCTTTCGATGGCTTGTCTCATTGTGCGTCTTGCTAACTCGATATCCCCCATCTCTTCGAACATTTTCCCCAATTCGAAATAGACGTTGCAGGATTTTCGGTTCAGTTCTCGAGCCTGCCTTAGGCTTTCGATGGCTTGGTCGGAATCCGAATAGTTTTTTCCAAGCCAGAGATGCGGCAAATAAAAATCGGGTTCAAGGTCACGGGCTCTCTCTAAATTGTGTATTCGTTCCGCAAAATCAGAGGTGACACTTGATTGGCCATTGTAGAGTAACTTTTCCATTCTGCCGTATTTCATTTTCCGGTAACGGCTTTTGGGAAAGGTGCCAGGGTCTTCATGACTGTCAAAGGCTTTCATAAATGTATCTTCACGCCCACGACTGGTGTCCAGCATTCTGGCTCGCTGACAAGCTTCTTCGTAAATCTCAAATCGCCTCTGAGCATGGTGGGACTCAAGTCGGTGATGATGCACGTCTCGAAATGCGTTTTCAGCGATTCGCTTTATGGAGGCCTTGTTGGTAATCAGCTTTTCAAGTTCGACTTCAAGGTTTGATTCTGAATCAAAGAGAACTCCCGTTTCACCATGCACAAGAGAGTTGCGATAAACCGGTAGGCTCGAACAGACGGGTACAGTGTGTGTCGCCGCATATTCCAAAAATTTCACATCGTGCCGACAATGGTTAAATTCCGATGGAAGCAAGGGTGCAATGCCAATGTCTAAGCTCTTTAAAAACTCTACGTATTCATCAAGAGCACCGGGTGCACGAAACTCCAATTGTTTGGATGGGATACTGGCAAAGTGATGTTCGATGGCTGGATTGGCCATAATCGCCAGCTTCACTTCGGGATGGTTTTCAAGAATCCGTTTGAGTGCAGGCAATGCATAGAGAATATCTTCTCGTTGACCACGAGAGCCTCCCCAGCCAATGCGAATCATTTCATTGCCTGTATTTTGTTGTGTTCCCGCAGTTGTGGACGTCTTGTATGTTTGCCAGATTTGACTGGGCACGATCTCGCAGTGTGTTCCAAGGTGTTCGAACTCACTGGCTAAAGCCGCGGTTGAGAAGAGCAATGTTTCAGCTTGGCTGGCCAGCTGGAAATAGATGCTTTGATAAGTTTCGACGAGTCGATTGGTTCGTGACCATGGCTGCGGCGCGGATACATTGCTGTTTATTTCAAAGATCGTTGGAAGCCCTCGAGCACGACGGTGGGCCAAGATGGGGAGGTAGTCTGGGTGGGCTGTGTCACAGAGAACCAGCACATCGGCGCTCCACATCATCGTGTGGATTGCGGGAGTGAGATAGGAGCCACTGGCGATGTGAACATTGGCCAGTGCACCCAATGCGCGACAAGGTTGCTCTGTTCGATAGACGTGTTGTTCGGTTTCTTGGCTCGCATAATACGGCGGTTCAGCGTGGACAATCAGCAAGAAAAAAGCCCTTCAATCAATCTGTTGACTTTGAGGTCAACTCCAGTGGTGCCATTGCAGAATATTTACTTTGAAAGTTCAGATCCAGCGATGATTGACGCCAAATTTTGACGGAAATTCTTAAAATTATGCCGCACCGCGGCGCAACTGATTTGGGTTTAGATCTCGGGTTCTAAGTCGTGCTAGGATAATTTCGGATGTTGATAAATAAGTGCACAGCCTGTGAGATGAATATTCGACCGAATGCTAGGTTTTGTCATTCGTGTGGGGTGCCGGTTTGGCCTTTGAGGATATGCGAGACGTGTAATTCCCCAACGCCGGTTCGTGGCTGCTATTGTGACCAATGCGGTGCTGTGCTTGAAACGCCAGAGCACGTCTCTGACGTCGTACCCGTATCGGGCATCGAACAAGTAGAACGTTCACCAGACAATGAGTTAGAGGATTTCTCTCCAGAATTCGATCCTGATTTTGACTTCGATGAAGATATTGAATCGGGACACTTTATAAATCCGTCGGCGGAAGAAGCAGCTGAGACCTCTGAAGCAGTTGAAGATACCAACGCTGAAAAGCGGGTGGTCACCATTTTGTTTGCTGATATTTCTGGCTTTACTCAGATGTCCGAACGGTTGGAACCCGAAGATGTCAGTGAAATCATGAATACCGTATTCGATGCCATGACCGACATCATTGTGAAAAACGGTGGAACCATCGACAAATACATCGGTGATTGTGTGATGGCGTTGTTTGGAGCACCGCGCTCCTACGGTGATGATGCTGAACGAGCGGTTAAAGCAGCCCTTCTCTTACAGGAAGAAATCAAGAATCTCTCCAGTCGATTCCGTAAGATGGTGGGTGGTGAGCTTGAGATTCGTGTGGGCCTGAACACGGGAATGGTGGTTGCTGGTTTTGTTGGTGGCCATGGTCACCGAAATTATACCGTCATGGGAGACGCGGTGA
>CAZZDT010000057.1:0-10401 GCA_964652435.1 uncultured Bdellovibrionales bacterium | reverse complement strand
GGGTCGCTGCCGGTGCGGCCGGGGCTTCAGGAGCTGCTGCCGCGGGAGTTGGTGCGGCAGGCTTGGCATCCACCGCGCCTTCTTCCATGTAGCCAATGAGATCACCAACCTGGGCAACTTCACCTTGCTTTTTCAAGATCTGAGTCACGGTTCCAGCAACTGGGGCAATGACCTCAGCGGTAACCTTATCGGTTTCAATCATGACAATGGTTTCATCCATTGCCACTGTGTCACCTTCGTTTTTGAGCCATTCACCGATTTCTACTTCGGTAATCGATTCGCCTACGGCGGGAACCTTGAGTTCAACGGCCATTTTAAGCGCTCTCTTTCATGGAGAAAATGTGTTCTGGGAGTGAGGTATTCTTTTGCATATCAGGCAAAAGCCTTTTCAATGAGTCTCTTTTGCTCAAGCTTATGACTTGCAGCTGAGCCCGTAGCCGGACTGGAAGATTCAGGACGTGCAACGCCTGAGAAATCCCATTTACCAAGTACTTTGGCTCCAAACCGTGCCCACAGGTGTCGCCATGCACCCATGTTTTCGGGAGCATCTTGCACCCAGACCACGGGAACGGACTCTGGATAGGGAGCGAGAATTTCTGCAACCGTAGAATCACGCAATGGATAAAATTGCTCAATGCGTAAGATGGCTACATCTTCGCGATTGTTTGCTTCTCGGTATTCGTCGAGTTCGTAATAAAGCTTCCCGCTGCAGAAAAGAATCTTCGTAACGCCTTCCCGGTTCGGGTTGGAGTCTGGAAGAATGGCTTCGTATTTTCCGTCCGCTAACTCTTCTAAAGTAGAGGTTGCTTTAGGATGACGCAGCAAGCTCTTCGGCGTCATGACAATAAGTGGTTTACGCCATTTGCTGTGAACTTGCCGCCGCAACATGTGAAAACATTGTGCTGGCGTACTTGGATAGCAAATTTGGATATTGTCTTCCGCTGCCTGGTTTAAGTACCGCTCGAGTCGTGCACTGGAGTGCTCTGGACCCATGCCTTCAAAGGCGTGGGGGAGAAGCATGACCAAACCACAGAGCCGTTGCCATTTATCTTCACCGCTGACGATGAATTGATCTACGATGACCTGCGCCACGTTTGCGAAGTCTCCGAACTGAGCTTCCCAAATGCAGAGGCCGTCGGGCATATCCAGGCTGTATCCATATTCAAATGCAAGAACCGCGGTTTCCGTGAGCGGACTGTTATGAATTTCAATATTGGATTGGTCGGGGTCTAGATGCTGAAGCGGCATATAGTTAGACCCATTGCCTTGATCGTGAATCACCGCATGCCGGTGGCTAAATGTTCCGCGCTGGCTGTCTTGGCCAGTCATACGAATGCGGGTACCCTCGGTGAGAAGCGATGCAAATGCGAGTGCCTCGGCAGCGCCCCAATCCAGCTTTTTCTCACCACGAGCCATGGCTCGGCGGTTGTCTAGAATACGCTTAAGTTTCGAGTGGGGTGTGAAATTCTCTGGGAGATGCGTCTGCATTTCTAAGAGGTAAGCAAGTCTGTCCTTAAGAACACCGGTTTTGGCGCTGACGGCATTGTCATAGCTGCCGCCTTGATAGCTTTGCCAAAGTCCGCCCATGGTTGCATCTTTGACGATGGTGTCATCGGTGGCGGCCTCTTTGAGCTGTTTCTCAAGGAATTCTTTTCGCTCGGTCGCAATGCGGTCAGCATCTTCTTGAGTGACTCCGCCCGGACGCATCAAGTTGGCCAAATAACCCTCTCGAACGTTTTTGCGCGCCCGAATGGCTTTGTACATCAGTGGCTGAGTAAACGAAGGTTCATCACCTTCGTTGTGACCTCGGCGACGGTAACTGTACATGTCGATGACCACGTCTTTTTCAAAGGTGCGCCGAAACTCAGTGGCCAAGCGAACAACTTGAGCAACTGCGTCTGGGTTCTCTCCGTTGACGTGGAAAATAGGAATTTGCAGCATCTTGGCTACATCGGTTGCATAGGTGCTGGAACGGTGATCCGTTGGGTCTGTCGTGAAACCAATTTGGTTGTTGATCACGATATGCAACGTACCACCGGTGCGATAACCGGTTAGCTCACTCAGGTTGAGTGTTTCTTGAACCACGCCTTCACCGGCAAAAGCAGCATCACCGTGGATGACGATCGCCATTTTGTTTGTGCGGTCGGTATCACCAAATCGGTCCTGCTTGGCCCGAACGCGTCCGAGAGCAACAGGGTTTACGAATTCAAGGTGACTTGGGTTGAAGCAGAGCGAGAGGTGAACTTCTCGTCCACCACTGGTCACCCAGTCAGAGCTGTAGCCCTTATGGTACTTCACGTCGCCGCGTCCGAGCATATGCTCAGGATCTTTGTCGGCGAATTCTTTGAAGACGTCCCGTGGGCTTTTGCCCATGATATTCACGAGAACATTGAGTCGTCCTCGGTGAGCCATGGCCAGAACCACCTCATCGATACCGTCTTCGCCGGCGGTTTCAATGGTTTGGTGCAGCAATGGGATCATGCTTTCAGAGCCTTCAAGGGAGAAGCTTTTCGCCCCCATGAATTTGCGCTGAATGAATTCCTCAAGAATCACCGCATCGGTGAGCTTGGCGAGGGTTCGCAGCTGTTGGCCGTGGGTGAGCATGATTCTGTTCTCAGTGATTTCCATGCGCTCTTCGAGCCATTGCTTCATCACCAAGTCATCGATGTGCATGTATTGGACACCGATGGAACCACAATATGTTCGTTTGAGCCGCTGAACGATTTCACGCAGAGTCATGGGCTCGAGGGCGTGAATGCTGTCCCCCGAAAATTTAAGGTCCATGTCTGAATCGGTGAAGCCGTAGAATGCCGGAAAAAGCTCTGGCTGCGGTGGCCTTGGAAGACCCAAGGGATCGATGGACGCCACCAAGTGACCACGCACCCGGTAGGCTCGCACCAGTTGAATCAATCGATCTTGAAGAGCTGCTGCTTGAGCCGAGGTGACACCTTGAGATGTGGAATCAGCCGCTGTGTCGGCGTGACCATTTCCACTCGGGTCTGGGGATGCGGCAACAGTTTGCCCATTGAAGAGACTGCTCGGCTCAAAGGCCGGACCAAGTCTGGGATTGTCTGCAAAGCCAGCATCATCTTCCATGCTGTCAAAGTAGACACGCCACCGCTCTTCAACGGAGTTCGGGTTTTCAACATACTGCGCATACAACTCTTCCACGTAGGCGAGGTTGCTTGCTGTAATAGGTAGCTCGGAATGCGTCATGCGCGACTCCCGTCCTGTGAACCTTGCCAACATAACAACCGGTTCCAGGGACTTGCTTTATACTATCCGCCTTACGCGGACGGTCAAAACATACGAAGGATTATTTAGCCTTAAATAAGGGCCTTATTCATAAATATCTAATTAACTGTAGGGTAATGAATCAGGGAGCCCGGAACAAACTTTCAGGTAGCTTTTGGTTCGTTTTGGCTTCCACGATGACTTGCTCCTTGATGAGTTCATCATTTTTCCAGGTTTTGATGACGCTCGGGAACCACTCACTTTCCAAGGATTTCGGCTTCAGGTTGGCATAATCGAGGTAGCGTTTTTCGATTTTGTCGCCTGTAGCGTCTGGTCCAGTGTAAAGAATTGAGCGAACGGGGACAAAAAGTTCTTTATCCATCCAGATTTGCGGCTTTCCACCTTCAAAACTCTTTGCGCCCACAATGTAGACAGTGCGGTTGTCGAGCCGCCCCAGCGAGACCACCGATGTATCGACCCCAGCGCCTTCGAGAATTTTGACGCTTCGCAGAGAGCGCTCATCGAGGTTTTTGCCCGAAGGAAAAAGCAAAGCCGCCAGAACGTCGGTGCGCCCTTTGAGCTCTCCAGCCTTAAGATCGCTGATTTTGCCTTCGTTTTCGACATAGATGACGGTTTCGTCGGTGCCTGAGACCAACCGGGCCCGCTCGCCGCGCTTGAGATAGAGCCGCTCGGCGTTCGTTTCGGAGCCTTCTTGGGATTCGAGCTTCATTGAAACGTCTTCAATTTTAAGGCGACTGACCTTATCGGCGAGCAAGCGCATGATGAACTGAGCCGGTAGAATATAGGCCAGAGCCTGGCTTGTCATGGCGAAAAACGCCAGCAGCATACAGATTGTTTTTAGAGCTCTCATAACGAAAGCGAATAGCAAACGACTTGGCCCTGAGCAATGTCGAGGCTTAGTGAGGCAGGTATAAAATGAGCCTCTTGGCTACATGGAGTACGTCAGTGCGATCCCTGCCAGATGAACTCCGCCACCGAAGGTGAGAGCTTCATTATCTGCGGTCGCAGAACTGGTCGCTCCCTGAAATTCGATGCGCTGATAGGCCAGATCGATGCCGGTGCCTCCGGGCATGGTCAGGCCAATTCCAAGACTGAGTCCGAGTCGGCTGGAATCCGGAGAATCTGGTCCTACCGTTTCTGCTGGTACGGGCGATGGGTCGTAATATGCTCCCGCTCGCAGGGCCAGAAAGTCCAAAGGCTGATAGGTCACCCCTACCTTCGGTGTCACGGTGGTGTTCCAGAGCCGATCTTTAAGTACGTCTTCCGTAGCTTCATCTTCAAAATCAATGGCCATTTGTTGGACGCTCGACCACAAGGTGACATCCACATCGGCGTTGATGGCGATTTGGCTGTTGATTCTTGTCTCCAATCCAAAGCTTAGCTGGTGGGGCATGGTTAGGGTGGTGTTGACCGGTCCATTGGTTGCACGACTTTGAAACTCTTGAGGTGTTTCAAAACTGGCAAACCCGTCCAGGTTGAACTTGGTGCTGCTTTTCCAGGCAAAGCCAACGCTTATCCACTCATTGGGCTCCACAAAGATGGAGGCATGCCCACCGACGGCGGAGGCAGCGGTGTCGAGGGAGACCACACCTTCGTCGGAAATAAAGTCGATGTTACGAACAACTTGAAGTTGGGCGCTGTCTAGAAGAAGTCCGCCAGCAACGGAAACCATTCCGTATCGGCCTCCGACAAAGACGCTGGTTCGTAAAACCTTAAAATCAGCTGAGACCACATCAAAGCGCCGGGTCCAGTCCTCGGGCCAGGCGATCCCGGAACCGTAAGGAACGGTGAAGGATGCGCCAATCGCAAAGTCCTCGGTGGCGTAACTTGCATGGGCATGGGGTGGCACGCTGAGCCCGCCTTGGGTCTGAGATTCAAAGCTTGCGCCCTGAGCGCTTAAAGTTGGAGCGGCCAAGATGGCGCCCAACGAGACTTTAAGAGATGGGGCAAAGAGTGTTGCGGCTGGGTTTTTGTATGCCGCCGCCGCGTCGCTTTTGCGGGCCGTGGCGGTTCCGCCGGCAGCCATGGCCGCAACGCTGGTGTCTGCAGTGGTGTAACCGGCTCCCCAGGCCGGTGTGGCCAAGCTTAAGCTAAGCAGTAAAAAACAGGCCTGACGCATCATGGCAGAACTCCTTCAGTGAGAACGCTTTCCGCATCCCAGTGTCCCGGCAAATAGGATGGCTCTACTGGGATAACAATGAAGCCGTGGCTTGCTGGATAGTCATAGCGAGGAATGTCGCCTCGTTCAGAAATAGCCAGCGTATTGTCGTTGGGAATAATGGTATCGAGCGTAGCCATTTGAATGATCACTTTGCGATCGGGCATCGCTTCACCGGTATTGAAGTTCTCCTTGAGCAGGTAACGAGCAAAGGTTTGCGGATCGACGGGATCCGCCAACCAGCGTGCAATCATCATGGCTTGGTCAAATTCTTGAGAGCCAGGTACGAAACCGTGGTCATCGATGAACTTCTGGAAATGCTGACCAAACCAAGGTGAGTTTTGGAAAAGCGGGATCAAGTTTCCGCCCGGAACGTTTAAAACAGAGCGGTTGATGATGGGTTGAGTGGATGTAAACACCGACCCAATGATTCCGCCCAGGCTTTGTCCAACGTAGCCGAAATCCGGTGCGATGTCGTAACCGATGGCGCTACGCCAATCGCCCTGTCGCAGCGAACGCAGCAGCGTGTTGAGGTCTGCAATGGCTTGGTAGAAGTGGTGAGTGGTTCCATAAAGGTTGTCGATTTCAATGAATGCAGCACCGGATGCTTGGTACATAGGCAAGATCGGCCACTTGTTGAGATAGTTGCCTTCGCCATTGATATCCACGCAGCGGCCGTCTTCAGCACAGGTATAGCCGGATTGGCAAGCTTCAGGACAGATGAATTCACCAGGGTTCAGTGGATCCTCTTGGCACATGGGTCCAAAGTCGGTGCAGTGCGTTCGTTCGCCGTGGTAAGGGAAATCGATGCCGATGGTGGCATAACCGTTTTGGGCCATGGTGTCGGCCATGGCGTAAACCATACGCCGTTCGGTAACGATGGCGTGCCCGAAGATGACTGTTTTTAAGGGCTCATCAGGACGGACATTTTTCGGAATGGTCATGGTGAAGCGAACGGGCTCAAGGCTCCAGGTTCCATCTTCATAATTCTTGCGGGTGGTGTGGTCCAAGAGGTTGGGCATCATAATGTAGCCGTCGATGACCCGCTCCACGTTGAACATACTTACTGCGCCAATGGGAAATTCAAGGATAGAATCAAATACAGTCTTGTCCGCTTCGATGATGGGCGTGGGATCGGTGTTGAGGTTGATGGCCAAGTCGCGGCTACGAAGCATGGTTTCTCTGATTTCCATGGTCTTAAAAGTCCAGGCGGCAGCCACGTTGCCAGCTTCAAGTTTGCCACTTTCGTAAAGGTTGGCGAGACCGGGAGAGGTGTGGCTTCTCACCAGCTCCAATCTTGAGGCGCTATCGTTATCTAAGGCGTCTAGCGCCGAGCGGCCCTCTTCAACCAATGGTGCGTCGATCATTGCAAGCATGCCTGCGGTCATTGCCTCTACTGCAACGCCCGCTGCGTTTTGCAGGGCAGTGGTCACAACCATCATGTGGAAGGTGTCCGGGTTGAGCATGCCACCGGTTGGGCGAATTTTGATAAATTTGTCACCGTTCCGGCTTTGGATGTCGATGGCCACTTCTTCCATGGTTCCGTCAGCTTGACGGGCAAAGAGCTTCACAGAGTCTGCGTTGAGGGTTTGAACGTTAATCGGACTGGTGAGTTCAAAATAAAGATCTGAGCTTAAACCAAATCCATCGAATGTGTTGATGGCCGCGAGGTTTTCTTTCTTGAAGTCATCGTAATCATCGTAGATTGGAATTTCGACGGTGCCGGTTGCTGGATTACGAAGAAAATCGGAGGGCAAGGGCATTTTTTGCAGCTCTTTGTCCATGAGAATTTCTGGAGCTTGCGTGATGTTAAAGCTCCACAAGTGAGCAATGCTTCCCCGCTCAAGGCCGGTGGTCTTCATGTGTTCGAAGAATGGGTAGAGGTCTTGCCGAATGTCTTCGAGTGCCTCTGCTTTTTCGAGTCGTTCTTCAGGAGTGGCCCCGGGCATGGCTCGGGTGTGATCAAGCAGACTTTCTTCTTGGCGAAGAAACCAAAAAGCTGCGTCGGCGACAACATTCTCGCCGTACTGTCCTCTAAGGCCGTTGGTACCGCCGACCACACTGATGAAGAACTGAGCGCCACGCTTCCAGCCCATGCCAGGTGCAGTGATGATGAGGGTTTCAGGAGCTTCGGCGGGCTCGCCTTTAATGACCGCTTCTACTGGGGTGTATGTGCTGTCTTCAACGCGGATAACTCGGACCGTTTCTTCGTTGATACTGTTGGGATCGAGTGCGCCAGAGAAGCTAATCTTTGCTTCGCTGCGGGTAGACCAAGCGGCCCGGCGATTCAATTGCCCGATGAGAGCAATTTCCACGGCTGATTTCTCTGCGAGATCTTCTGCACTGTCGGGAATATGGATCAATCCGGTTTCGTCATCGGTGAGTAAATCGTTGGGTGTGGGTATGACGCCGTTTTCGGGATCAAACTCAGCGACGATGACCCGTGCTTGTGAAAGTGGCTCTTCGATGTTGCAGCCAGTCAAAGCCCCCAGACTGATTGCAACGGCGAGAAGTGGAAACGTGACGACGCGACGAGATGTAGGGTTTTGTGCCCCATCAAACCATATCAGCATAGATTTTCCCCCATGTAGTTCAGGCAGCGTACCCTCACATACAAAGTAGTTTGGCGTGCTGCGTCTAAAGTGTCAACAGGATCATGAAGACAGATAAATATTTGTTCTCACTGTGAAAAATGGACTAATTTGAAGGAAGATAATTCGGCGATATACGCGTTGCGTCGTTTAGCATTCTGAGACATGTGATGCGAAGTAGGTACTTGTCCTACATTGATCCGTGACCTCCAGATGGGATTTTGGGTTTATGGTGCAGTTTAAGAATCAATTTGTATTGCGAGTCATCACTTCGCTTCTGTGTGCATTTTTATTTCAGGTGTCTGTAAGTCATGCGGCAAGTGTTTATGACCCGAAGCACACATGGCGCACCATTGAGAGTCCTCGTTTTGATGTCCACTATCCGGATGAAACAGGGTATCGGAATCTGGCGATTCGCATTTCGAGAATCGCGGAATCGTCACTTGATGATGTAGCGAAGCTGACAAATTTTATGCCTGAAGGACGCATCGATATTGTTGTGTCCGATTTTTCTGATGAGGTGAATGGTTCTGCAACCGTTATGCCGCGCAATACCTTACGACTTTATGTAGCAGCGCCCACTGAGAACACCGGGCTTTCGTTTTACGATGATTGGCTGCGGCTTTTGGTCATCCATGAGCTGGCCCATATTTGCGATATCGATCAAACCTTGGGGTTTACGCGTTTTCTGCGCTGGATTTTCGGTAAATACATTTCCATGAATGGCTTTACGCCGCAGTTCTTAACTGAAGGTTATGCAGTTTTTGCGGAAACAGTGCTGACGAAAACAGGGCGGGGCCGCTCGTCCTATGTCGCGATGCTATTGCGAACCGCGGCTCTGGAAGACAAGTTTTTAAATATCGACCAAGCGCATATTATGTATTCTGATTGGCCGGGTGGAAACGGTGCTTATTTTTATGGCGGCCTTTTTCATCTCTATCTAGCTGAGCGATTCGGCAAAGATAAGGTTGCCGCTCTGCACACGTTCAATGCGGCTTTGCCAATTCCTTATTTTTACTACCCAGGCTCCAAGTCCAAGTTCGGTGCTAGTTTGCCATCATTGTGGGAAGACTTTCGATTGAAGGTCAAAGCTGAGGCCGAAGCGGTTGAGAAAGAACTGCAAGAAAAAGGTCTCACAGAAAGTCGGGCCATTACGACCCATGGGCGTAACGTAACCGGTGCTCGTTACAGCGCGGATGGCGATTACATCATTTATTCACGAACCAGCCCTGTGGATGGTCGCACAGTTCGGCAGGTCAATCCGGATGGAAGTGATGACCGCTTTTTGATTTTGCAGGCTTTCAGTCCGCGGTTTTCTTTTGAGCACGATGGTGGTTCCTTTTATTATTCTCAAAATGCAATTACAGAACGATTTAACGATTACAATGATATCTACCGTTATCGCATCGACGCTGAAGCAACGGACAAGCTTCGAGATGTGGACCAGCCTTCAAAGAGTTTAAGAGCCAGGGACCCGGACGTTTCATCCGATGGAAAGAAGATAGTTTTCGTTCAGAATAAGTTGCATCAGAGCTTCGTAACCGTCGGTACTTTTGTCGACGACGAGCGAAAGCAAATGAAGCTGAAGGTCTTGCTACCTGCTCATGGGGATATGCAGCATGCAAGTCCGCGTTTTTCGCCAGACGATTCCAAGGTTGTTGTTTCAAGTTGGTTCCCCGGAGGTCACCGAGACATCATTCTGGTGGATGCTGCCAGTGGAAAGATTTTAAAGCGGATCACTCAGGACCGGGCATTGGATTCTAATCCTACCTGGAGCCAGGATGGGCGTTACATCATTTATGATTCCGATCGCGATGGGATCTTCAATTTATATGCATTTGATACTGAGCAAGATAAGCATTTTCGCGTAACTCGGGTGGTGGGCGGCGCCTTTCAGCCAGACGTTTCGCCAGATGGTCAAGCCATGCTCTTTCGAAATGCATCGGCTCGGGGCTTTGATGTTCACGAAATGCCGTTTCGTCCAGAGACATGGGAACCCCTCAGTTACGAGCCGGAGCCTGTTCCCGATGCATCCAAAGGTGTTCTGGCGGAGGATGGGACGATTCGTTCGCTTTTCCGCAGCGAAGAACCAGCTACCGCTCTTTTAGAGACGGAGCGCGATGTGGATTACACACCGTGGGCCAGTATTTTGCCATTTAACGACAACTGGGTGCTTTTCCCCGCCCTTTATTTCTTTAACAACGATCCAACCATGCGGCTCTCTACATTTGGGTCAGACTCCTTGCTAGAGCATCGTTATAGCCTTGGCGCTTGGACCAGCTTGAACACCCTTAAACCTTCGTGGTCGGCGAGTTATGTGAATGACTCCTGGTATCCCACATTTTCTTTAGGTGTGGTCGATGCATGGCAACCCCTGCCGTATTTCCAAGAAGTAGA
>CAZZDT010000056.1:0-10427 GCA_964652435.1 uncultured Bdellovibrionales bacterium | reverse complement strand
TTTCATCTCTGTCTATTTTCCCTTTTTCACATGCAACTTTAAGCTGCTCTTCGACAGTGTCAATGCCATCGACATTGGGCAAGAGGAGTCCACGGCGGCTGCCGGCCGATACCACAACACCGTATCGATTTGGGTCGAGCAGAGCTGTGTCAGCAATGGGTTCAAGGGGCATCAAGAGGCTCAGCTCAATTCTTAAGTCCTGAAGTTGCTTTGGCTGACTGATTGGTTGAAAGCGGGGGTCACGGGTTGCCGCAAGAATGGCACATTCAGCAACTTCTTGAGAGAGCGTCGGTGTGATTCCTTGGGTACGCCCTATACAGCCTCTCAGTTTCTTGGGGGACTCCCATAAGGTCACAAAAACGCCCCGGGTTTGATTCAGAGATTCGTCCAGAGCTGGAACATTTAATGCGTCGCCTTGTAGATATTGTTCAATGGATTGTCGTGCTGTCTGCAGCAGGATTTCGTAAGGAGAGGAAGCTGTCGCGTTGTTCATCCTTCAATCTACGATGAAAATGACCCGGAACCAATCTTTAGGGCTTTGGCTTACGTCTGAAAGTGAGTATCATAGAGAGTGGGAGAAGTTTATGAGTTTGGATGAAACAACAGAGCGCCGCGGCAGTGAGCGTCAGGATGGCCAGTTTCCTTGCCAGGTCGTGATTGATGATGTCGCCTATGAGGGGACGACTCGCAATTTAAGCCTTGGCGGTGTCTTGTTCACCCCAGACGGTGACTTCCCGCAAGATAGTTTAGACAAAGAGGGCGTGGTCACCATTGTCATTGGAGATTTACCTTACGATGCCGAATGTGAAGTCGTCCGAGTAGCTGCTTCTGGTGTAGGGCTACGGTTCTTGGATATCGGCGATACTTCTTTGGAAGAAGTGATATTTGATTTTATCAACGCCCAGCTCGACGACCTTTGATTTGCCCTTGACGATGGGGCTCCACTCGACCAACTCTTGGCTTGAGAGTTGAAATAATGACCCCTGAAACAGATACGATTTTTTATTTTGTGACCACTGGTGTGCTTTTGGGGCTAAGTGGTGGTTTATCGCCGGGGCCGCTTACCGCGTTAGTCATTTCTCAGACACTTCGTTTTGGTGCACGGGAAGGCATGCTGGTAGCGCTAGCGCCGATCCTGACGGATGCGCCTCTGGTGATAGCCGCAGGACTGTTGGTGAGCGCAGTGGCGGGTATGAGCTTTGTTTTGGGCTTGTTGTCTGTGCTGGGTGCTCTAGTCGTGGCCTATTTGGCATGGGATGCATACCATGCACAGCTCCCAGCAGTGGAAGAGTCTGGTGAGCCTCGCTCTATTGTAAAGAGCATTGCCGTAAACCTAGTGAATCCACATCCATATGTTTTCTGGTTTATGGTGGGTGGCCCATTGGTAGCGAGTGCCTTGGATAAAGGTGGCGCACATCTGGTTTGTTTTCTCACCGGTTTTTTTGGTTGTCTTGTTGGAGCTAAATTAGCTTTGGCCTTGATCACACAACACTTTCGAGAATGGCTCTTGGGGCCTCCATACAGGATGGTCATGCGTGGGCTAGGACTGGCTTTGTTTGTTTTTGCGAGTGTGATGTTTATTGATGGCGTGGAGAAACTTTGGGCATAGGACCCTGTTTCTTTTTCTTTGCGGCATCCAGCTCTCTGGCCAAAACCATCATATGTTCGCAGGAGGGTCTGTGCTTTAAACTGCATGCAGCTCGGTAGAGTTCAATCGCTCGCTTAAGGTCTATGGCAATATGCTGCCTGGGCTCACCTTCTTCATGAGCAACCGCTAGCCTTACGCAGCCTTCCACAATGCCTTCGTCACACCAAGCACCCATGACAGGAATAAATCTCGTATCTTGCCGATTGGGTCCGTTTTCTTTGGCAAAGCATCCCCGACCATCTTTTAATGCGCAGGATTGGATAAAAAGTTCTTTGGCTCTATTCTCGTTTCGAGGAACTCCAATACCACCGACGTAGAGTGTTCCCAGTCGGTGACAGGCGGGGCCTGACCGACCTTCACAGGCCTCTAGGTATTGTTGCGCGAGTTCTTTAGCACCAACGGATTTACCTTTACTGCGCCCACGTCCGATATTTACTTCGCCCGTAGATGGGTCGTAATAACGCCAATCGGGTGGGGACTTGGCCGGTGGTGGTGTGCAGGCAAAGCTAAGTGTTCCCAGCACAAGGGCCAGCACATGGTAAATCTGCGTGTGCATTCTATGAAAGTTCATGATGGTAGAATTAGAATATCTGAAGCCGATTTTAAAAGGAAGCCACATCCTTTAGGCGATAAGATTGAGCACGCTGCCTTTTTGAGAATTCTCAATTTGTTGAATCTTGAGCGCGGCTTGCATCATGAAACGTTGCCGGCTCAGATTGGTTGACTCTTCAGCGAAGTCTGTATCCCCAATGCGTGCGCGCGCTGCGCTGTGGTTTTCCAAGGTTTGTTGGATATTCGATTCAGCATATTCCAGACGGTTATGAGTTGAGCCCACATTAGCGCGTTGTGTGTTGAGATTTTGAATAGCTTTGTCGATGCTATCGATGGCTGCCCAGGCGTTGGCACTGGTGGACACGTTGGTAGCATCCAAACCAAGATTGGTTGATGTGCTATCAGGCATTGTAAGTGAGACTTGGCTATCGGCTCCAGAGCGGGTGCCAACTTGAAGATCCATGGTGCCGCCTTGGAGAAGAGACTGCCCATTGAGTTCGGTGGTACTGGCAATTCTATCCAGATCCGACCGGAGGTTGTTAAACTCTTGAGAAATCATATCTCGTTGGTCCGCATTCAGACTTCCATTGCCCGCTTGAATACTTAATTCACGCATGCGGTTTAAGATGGTGCTCTGCTGGCCCAAGGCGCCGTCCATGGCGCGAGCGAAATCCATTCCCATACCTGTATTGCGCGAGGCTTGGCCAAGTGCCACTTCTTGTGCTTCCAATTGCTTGTAAATGGCGAGTGCGGCTGGGTTATCTGCGGCTCGGTTGAGCTTTTTACCTGAGGACAATTTTTCAAAGCTATTTTTAAGGCCACGCTGGGCTTTACGTTGTGCTCTTAAGGTGGAAGATTGGGTCGGCTCGATGCGCATAACAGTTCTCCAGATCCCCAGTCCCGGTTGATGCCTAACGTTGAGTCTGGAAATCGTCAAGGTAGAACTGAGTTGCTTGCTCGAATGTGGCCGCTGAATTTGGTTGAAATAACCCAGAAACATATGGAAATGAGCCTTATGGACAAAACACGTACAAATATAGAAAGAGCGTCGGAAAGAATTGCTCCCTATTTACGCGAGACTCCGGTGGAGCGTTCAGCTTGGTTGAGTGAGTGCAGCGATGGTGAAGTTTTTCTCAAATTGGAGAATTTTCAGATTACAGGGTCCTTTAAGGCCCGCGGTGCTCTCAATAAATTGACCTCCTTGACCCAAGAGGAACGCAAGCTTGGCGTGGTAACGGCTTCGAGTGGTAACCATGGTGCGGCAGTTGCCTATGGCAGCCAAGCGCTGGGTGTTGACGCAGAGGTGTATGTTCCAAAGTCTGCGTCGCCGGCGAAGATTGCAGTGATCAAAAGTTATGGTGCCAATGTGGAGCTGTTCGGCGATGACTGTGTTGAGACGGAAGCGCGTGCGCGGGCTCGGGCTGAGGAAACGGGACGTATCTATATTTCACCTTACAACGATGAAACGGTGATGGCTGGACAAGGAACAGTCGGGGTTGAACTGCATCGGGCACTGGAAACTGTTGACGCAGTTTTTGTCTCACTAGGAGGCGGTGGTTTGATTGGTGGCTTAGGTACTTATCTTAAATCGGCTCTTCCTGGCGTAGAGATTGTTGCTGTTTCCCCAGACCAATCTCCGGCTATGCATGCTTGCTTGGAGGCAGGTAAAATTATCGATGTTCCGTGTTATGACACGCTCTCGGACGGAACCGCAGGTGGCGTTGAGCCCGGTGCGATTACTTTTGATGTGTGCCGTGATGTTGTAGACCGCAGTTTATTGGTAAGCGAGGACAACATCGCCGCTGCCATGAAAACATTTATGGAAAAGCATCGAATGATGCTAGAGGGCGCCGCTGGGGTTGCTTTGGCAGGTTTTCTCCAAGTGGCTGAGAACTATGCGAACAAGCGTGTGGCTATCGTCATCTGTGGGGCCAACATAAGTCTCGAAAAGTTGAACGGAGTTATTCGATGAGTACGCAAGTATTGGCTTGGCCTGAAATTGAAAAGAAATTGGTTGGCCTTGATGTTGTTGGTGCCATGGAGTCGGCTTTTGATGCTTTCTCACAAGGCTTGGCTATCATTCCACCGGTGGGCGAGTTGGTTTTTGAGGAGCCGCCGGGAGATGTCCATATTAAGTATGGTTGCTTAAAGCAGGGTAGCCATTATGTGGTGAAGATTGCTTCGGGGTTTTACGATAATCCTAAAATGGGACTGGCTTCATGTCAGGGAATGATGCTTCTCTTTGACCAGAAGACAGGTGTGCCCGCAGCGGTGCTTCTTGATGAAGGTCGGTTGACGGATATTCGAACAGGTGCGGCCGGTGGCGCCGTTGCAAAACATTTGGCGCCCAAGGACGTTCACGCCATAGGTGTATTGGGTGCGGGAATCCAAGCTCGCATGCAGTTAAAGTATCTTTTGGATGTGACACCATGTCGTAAAGTACTGGTTTGGAATCGAAGTGATGAACATGCTCAGAGTTTGGTGAAAGACTTGGAAACGATGGGCTATGAGCCAAGTGTTGTTGGTAGCCCGAAGCAAGTTGCAGAGGGTGCCAATTTGATAGTGACCACCACACCTTCAAGAGAGCCGCTCTTGCAAGCCAAGTGGATTCAGCCAGGAACGCACATCACAGCCGTTGGTTCAGACACCGCAGAAAAACAAGAGTTGGACCCAACTATACTGAGCCGTGCGATAGTTGTGTCTGATAGTCTGTCGCAAAGTGAGTCGCGCGGAGAAGTCTACCGAGCGGTGGAGACAGGAACTCTAAAGCGAAGTGATGTTGTAGAGCTTGGGAATGTGATTGGGGGCCGCGCAACCGGTCGAACTTCAGCTGATGAGATTACGGTTGCGGATTTGACTGGGGTGGCTGTTCAAGATTTAGCGATTGCAACTGCGGTGCTTACTGCTTCCACTTAGTTTTATTTGAGCAAAAAAAAGGCCCCAGCAAAGCTGAGGCCTTTTAAGAAATCTATGACTTCTTGAATCAGTCGATGTTGCAGATAGTCTGCAGCAATACACGACCTACTTCGTACGGGTCGATGTTTGCACATGGACGACGGTCTTCAAGATATCCTTTGCCTTCTTCCTCTACGTGAGCAGGGATTCGGACAGAAGCGGTACGGTCACCCGCGCCATACTTGAATTCGTCAAAACGGCACGTTTCGTGGCGACCAGTCAAACGAGACTGAAAGCCGTCACCGTATACTGCGAGGTGCTCAGGAACACGCTTGCCGAGTGCTTCGCACGCTGCTTTGATGTGCTCAATGCCGCCGTCTGCTCGCATAGCAGCAGTAGAGAAGTTGGTGTGTGCACCAGCACCGTTCCAGTCACCAGGAACTGGCTTCGCATCGAGAGTGGCAGTGATGCCAACATCTTCACCGATGCGATAAAGGAGCCATCGTGCTAGCCAGAGATGGTCAGCAACGAGAAGTGGGTCACAGTCAGGTCCACCGATTTGGAATTCCCACTGACCAGGCATAACTTCTGCGTTGATACCAACGAGAGCAATACCAGCGTCGAGGCAAGCAAACATGTGTGCTTCAACTACGTCACGACCGAATACTTCATCAGCACCAACACCGCAGTAGTACGGTCCTTGAGGAGCTGGGAAACGTCGTTCGCTTGGGAAACCAAGTGGAGCAGAACCTTCGAAGAATGTGTATTCTTGCTCGATACCAACCCATGCATCAGCGTCACGGCCACCTGCATCCATAACGCGAACAAGTTCAGCGCGCTGGTTCGTTGGGTGAGGTTCGTTTGTTGAAGGAATCAGAACTTCACAAAGAACGAGGTATGAATCGCCGCCACGAATGGGGTCGATGACAACGCGAGCAGGGCGAAGCTTGCAGTCCGATGAGTCGCCAGGTGCTTGACCTGTAGAGGAGCCATCAAAGCCCCAATCAGGGAATTGCCCTGGATCAATAGAACCGTCGTCGCTGGTTGTGATGTTAGCACCAACCATGCACTTGGTTTTTGAACGAAGCTGCTTAACGGGTTCACCACCGTCAATCCAGATGTACTCTGCAACAACTGCCATGTTGTTCTCCTTGTTTTACAACAAATAAGTAGGCCCACTTTGGGGCGTGTTTTACGAATCTCGAGCTTTTGGGGTTGGGAATCGGAGCATGCTTTAAATCAGATGATTTCTCTTATTGCATGTCCCCCAACACCATCGGTTCTTTCTCCGACGTAGTGCGTTATCATGAAAGTGAGGGGGTGCAAACGGTATCTGGACCAGCGGTGCCCCAAGAAAATACCAAAATGTAGTTTATAGGTGTTCAGGATCTACAAAAATGTTGTATCCAAAAAATTCCAAAGCATTTTCAAGGTCCGAGGATTTCGCAAATACCGATCGTTGTTTTGCCGAAAATGTACGGTTAGCGAGATTTTCTCCCGTTCTGGCAGTGTTGATAGCGGGCCATTGGCTCAGAAAAGCCTCTTGCCGGGGTGATATTTCAATATCCAGATGCTGCATGAGTTGTTGGAACACGATTTGTCTAGTCTTCAAAGATGTAAGATCTTCCAATTTTATTCTGAGGTGTTTTGGTCCGTTTTCAACGTTTTGGACCGAGCGTATCCAGCTTTGAATGGCTTTTGGTAGTTCGGGAGTCGTGTTTTCTCCTGTGGCCAATGCCCAGTTATCCATCCAGGACGCCGCAACGGCGCGTCCGTCTCTTACCAGGTGAATCCACTTGGCCTGAGGAAATCCCAGGTTGAGAAGGGTAAGGGTCATAGGGTTTTCAATTTGGTGTACGGTGAAGCCCCACTTCGTCACACACTTTTTATGGAGGATTCCCATATCGGGATCCTCCATGGAGGCATTGTTAAATGCCTGAATAATGGTTTGCTTTGCTTGAAGCATTAGGTTTTCGTTGGGTATTTTTTTTGTGTCTCTGAGTTCCGGATAGGTTTTGATAACTTTGCCGATTAAAGTCGATTCCAGCAGCCTTATTTCTGGATGGGTTGTAAGGAGGCTTCTAAGCAGTGATGAGCCTGAGCGTGCGACTGCTAGGAGAATAATGGGCGATGCTTCATCTATTTGAATGTCTCGAATCATGTCACATTAATTTTGGCATATGTCAGGACTTCTCTGCTCTGTTTCATTTCAAGAACTCCGGGGCAGTATTTGTTTCCTTTTGAGGTCTCCTGCTACCATCTTAACTCACCATCGACAGGGAATGAAGCAGTGCCTGAAAAGGTGATATTCAATTTGCGGATTTATGGACGTGGTTCTTCCGTTGTCTGCGCCCTTGCTTGTCTTGTTTCCCTTTTTGCAACAGAGGCTCATGCCGTCGAGGTTGACCCAGGCACAGACCATTTAACCTTGGGGATGCATACTCGTTATTTGGAAACAGCAGACGAAAAGGCCGGGATTCGAGATGCCATTACCTGGGACCGTGAATCGCGTTTCACCCAGAGCGAAGTGGATGCTCCCGCCTTTGGTTTTTCCCAATCGGTTTGGTGGTTTGCATTTGATTTAAGTTTCAAAGGAGAAGAGGCCCAGGAGTATTTTCTGGAGATAGCCTATCCGATGCTGGATGACGTAAAGGTCTATGTTCAGCGGGGTGATGAACTTGTTCATGAGTGGCATGTTGGTGATGGATTCGCATTTCGAGAAAGATTACTTCAATATCGTAATTTCATATTGCCGATAGAGTTACTTCCCAACGATGAAATCCAGGTGTTTCTTCGGGTCCAAACAAGTGGATCGGTACAGGTGCCTTTAGAATTGTGGTCTAAGTCCGGTTTTAGAGCCGAATCTCTGGCAACGATGTTTCGTGAGGGTGCGTATTTTGGGCTCATGTTTGTTATGTTTCTCTACAACCTGTGCTTGTGGTTTTGGACGGGTCAAAAAAGCTATGCCTATTATTCTGGATACGTATTTACGGTGAGTCTTTTTGTTGCTGGCTTACATGGTTTGTGTTTTCAGTATATATGGCCCGATTACGTGCTGTGGCATGGCAAGAGCGTTGTGGTCTTTACCTATTTGCTTGTGGTGGGTATCACGGGTTTTTCAGGCTCATTTTTGCAAGTCCGCCTCTACGATTTAATGATCCGTCGTTGTTTATATACCGCGGGAATTTTGTCATGCATTGGAGCGGTACTTTCTTTGGTCATCCCTTATTCAGTCAGTATTCGATTGGCCACAGTGCTTAATATGATTGCTGTATCGCTTTGTCTGTGGGCTGGAGTAAGGGCGTTGGGGCGCGGTTTCAAACCGGCTCGTATCTTTCTCGGGGGTTATGGCGTGATGCTTAGCTGTGGTTTGGTCATGGCGATGAACAAGGCTGGCCTGGTGGAAAGAAATATTTATACTGAAAGTGCTTTGATGTTTGGGACCGCGGCTGAAGTTATTCTATTTAGCTTTGCTTTGGGTGACCGCCTAAATGTTTTGGAACTTGAGAAACAAATGGCCAATATGAGCTTGAAGGAAAGCTACCAGCAGCTGGGTGACGAGCAGTCCGCACGGTTGCAGATCTTCTCCAGTGTTGCTCATGAGCTTAATAATCCAATGAATTATATTGCCCTGGCCACGGACCAATTGGTGGAAAATACAGCGTCGGTACGCGGGCGGGTGAATACACTTTTTGATGGCGTTCCTGACAGCGAGAGTGTTCGAAAAATTAGGGGTGGTTTTGACCTCGAGTTTGAAAAACAAGATGAACTCTTACGGAGCTTAGGAAATGGTGTAGACCGCTCAGCAGAAGTTGTTCGTTATATGCGCGGCTTGGCCCGAATCGATGGTGACGCTTGGGAAAAGATCACCATGGAGGAGCTTGTTGGACAGACTCATAAGCGACTCTTGGCTGGTTTAGGTACTGTGGCGTTGGATACAGCAAATCTACGTTGGGAGTTTGGTGATTCGGGGCAGTCAGAGGTTGTGGGGAATCCCTATGTTTTGGTCCATGGTCTTTGTTTGGTTCTTAAGGAAGCGATTCGCAGCACGGTTCACGAGGACAACAGCGTTGTTCTTTATTTAGAAGAACACGAGAGTGGTGGTGTCTTATGCCGAATTGCGTATGTTCCCGACGTAGGTTCCTATGAAGAGCTTGAGACGCTAGAAGCTTCCGATGCGGGGCAACTCAAGAGTACCTTGCGCACGGCGCGGGCGGTTCTCAATGATCAGAAAGCCGACCTACGCGCATACGAAGAAGACAATTCAAATATGAAAATTGTTGAAATTCTCTTTCCTGGCGGTACAGCTTAAACCTAGTTTTGTGTAACGTTTAAACTGTAGCTTGTTCCTATCCAGCTTTTGGTTGCATCGATGCCGATGAAAAGTTCATTGGTGGTGGGAACGATTCCATTACAGGATTCGTCCAGTTCACCCGTAAATTCCGATTGGCACAGTGTGGAAACAAATGATGCATCTGTATCGGACACATGCAAATCCGCATCACCGTCTAAACCGGTAACGGTAATATTATAGGTTTCAAATGGTGTGACATTGAGCTTGTAAATAAGCCACTCTTTTACTTCGGTGCTGTGGTTCACAGTTAAGGGAGTACCACTAAGTTCTTCAACGGGCATAGGTTCTACTGTTAAACTGTAAGTGCTTGGGTCATCGCTTAGTATTCCACTTACACGAAGATATAGAGTGCCTTCGCTGGCGCCTTGAAAACTACAGATCTCGTCTTCTGTACCGCTGTTGAGTGAGTGACAAGTTGGTGCACTGATGTTGTATGTTTCGTCATTCCCGTAAACCCACAGTCCTAGGTCTGCAGTCATTCCTCGCAAATGAATATTGTATTTGCCCGATGGATGAACTGGGATGGCGTAGTATATTGCAGTGTCTGCGTCCACGTTGCTTTGATGGGTAAAGGGAGCTGACATGACCATGGGATCTTCTCGTGTGCCAGTCCCCGATATTTGTGATCCTGTTACAACAATCGTCATGTCACCCACCACAAGTGGATTCATATGACGTGCTTCAATCACAATGGCGCCAGCGGCGACGGTTGTCAGTAAGCCTGTGCTTGAAACAGTCGCAACAGAATCAGAGCTCGAAACCCACTCTACGGAGTCCGTTAAGTCGCTCTGGTTACCGTCGGAGAATGTTCCCCGGGCTGTAAGCTGAAGCGTTTGTCCCAGTGCTACCGATGGACTCGATGGGGAAATGGCGATGGATACAAGCACTGGGATTTCAGACTCAACACGAACGGAGGTCGTAGCGCTCAGTCCAAGCGCGGAAGCACTGATGAGTGTAGTACCTGGGCCTCGGCTGGTT
>CAZZDT010000055.1:0-10505 GCA_964652435.1 uncultured Bdellovibrionales bacterium | reverse complement strand
TTGGGTCTCGATGTTTTTGAAAACTTCATTATGGGATCCACCCCGAACCGCTACGGCTCTCAGCCCATCAACATTCTCAGTTCGGGACAAGACGAAGCCAATGGCGGAGTAAACTCTATCAACGACGCCATTCAAGTTCGCGAAGTTTATGGTCGCTTAACCGCCCTCAACGACCAACTTGAAGTTCGGTTCGGACGGATGCCAAGCCATTGGGGCCTTGGAATGTTCGTAAACTCTGGCGATTGTCTTGATTGCGACTACCAACAAAATGCAGATCGCATCTCAGCTTCTCTTCGTATGGCTGATCACGTATTCGTTGGGATGTTCGACTGGGTTTCCAGCGGCCCTGCATTCAATGCCTTCGGTAACATGACCGGCCAACCCGTTGATGCATTCACCTGGGACGATGTTGAGCAGTATTCAGCTCAAGTTCTCCGTGTAGACCATCCAGATGATATCCGAGACCATATCAATCAAGGTGAATGGGTATTGAACTACGGTGCATGGGCAATGCTTCGCAAGCAAGCACGAGAAGTTGCCTCGGACTTCTACAACGAAACAAACAACACTGGCGATGCAACTGACTTTGCGCGTGAAAATGCAAGCGGCAGCGGTTCAGATCTTTGGGAACGCCGGGATGCAACGCTCTTCATGGGTGATGCTTTCGGACATTTGTATTTTGGCGATTGGGAAATCGGTGCGGAAGGCGCAATCATTTACGGTGACCTCGTTGATACAGGTGTAACGGGCGATAGTTCCGACCAAACCACTGTGCTTCAGTGGGGCGCAGCTGTAGAGCTGACCTACCACTTGGACCCTCCGGGAGAGGGCGCTGATCTTGGCCTTCGTGCTGGAGCGGCTTCTGGTGACCGTTGGGTGGGCATGGGCACAATGGATGCCGCCGCTGACCAGCGGGGCGTGATTGCTTCCACGGGTGTAACCGATTCTGATTTGAATAACTTTCAATTCAGCCCGAACTACCATGTGGACTTGCTGCTCTTTCGACAAATCCTGGGCACCGTAAGCGACGCTTGGTACATCCGTCCGGAAGCAACTTATGCATTCACCGATGCCATCTCGGGTTCTTTGGCCGGTATTTACTCGCAAGCATTCTTCCCACAGTCCACACCACGCTGCTGGCCAACGTCTACCAATGGTACACAAAGCGCGGATGATGCAACCGGTGACCACAGCTGCAGCAAGAACAACAAGCCAGCTCAACACCCACTGGGAATCGAATTCGATGCTGAGCTAACTTACAAGAGTCAAATCGATGCCAACGGTGGTGGGTTATTGGCCAGCCTAAAAGGCGGTATGCTCTTTCCACTCGGTGGTTTTGACATCAGCGATCTTGAAGAAGACTCAACGAGCTTCGCTTGGACCATTCAAACGACTTTAGCTATTACTTTCTAACAAGGAGAACCTGCCGTGGACCATTTTCAACGACAAGGTCCAACACTTCATTGTGAAGACGTCAATCTCCACGATGTGGCACAGCGTTTTGGAACGCCTACTTATGTGTATTCCAAGGCGACGATCACCCGTCACATCAAAGTTCTTCAAGAAGCTCTAACGGATCTTCCTCACCACATTTGCTACGCGGTTAAAGCCAATGGCAATTTGTCTATCCTTGAAGTCATTCAAGAGTTGGGATGTGGGTTTGATGCTGTATCCGTGGGAGAGCTTAAGCGCGTTGAACATATTGGTGCAGATCCCAAGCAAGTCATCTTCAGCGGCGTGGGAAAACGCGACGACGAAATCAGAAGTGCCTTAGAAGCAGGCGTTCTTTACATCTGCGTAGAATCTGAAGAAGAACTCGAAGCGGTATCTAAAATAGCAGAATCAATGCAGATTGCTGCGCCGGTTTCCGTTCGGGTGAATCCAGACGTCGATCCCAAAACACACCCTTATATTGCAACGGGACTGAACAAGAACAAATTTGGTATTCCCATGGATCGGGCCGAGGATATCTACCGTGAAGCAGTCAAAAACCCGAACCTAAAAATGGTAGGGGTCACATGCCATATTGGCTCCCAAGTCACTCAGCTGGATCCATTTTTAGACGCGGCCCATCGTATGCTGGAACTCACCAAGAAACTGCTCGAAGTAGGTGCACCTATCGAGTACCTCGGTATGGGAGGCGGTTTGGGCATCCCTTACGCTGGAGAAACTCCGCCACCACCAAAAGTTTATGGCGAAGCACTCGCAAAGGTCTTGGGGCCCTTGAAAATGACCATCGTGTTTGAACCAGGCCGTGTCATCATTGGCAATGCTGGTATCTTGCTGACCGAAGTGGTCCGGCGAAAAGAAGGCGCAACGAGAACCTTTACCATTGTCGATGCAGGAATGAACGACTTGATTCGCCCCGCTCTCTATCAGGCGCATCATGGAATCGAAGGTGTCGACGAAAGCGATGGTGAAACAGCGCCCTGTGATGTGGTGGGTCCAGTCTGCGAGAGCGCAGATACATTTGCCGAGCAAACCGAATTTCCCATCTGGAAGCCCGGTTCTCTCTTGGCAATTCGCAGCGCTGGTGCCTATGGGTTCGTCATGGCTTGCCAATACAACGGCCGGCCACGCCCGGCTGAGGTACTATGCGACGGCGATAAGGCCTACTTGGTCCGTAAGCGTGAAAGTCTCGAGGAACTCTGGAGCGGGGAAATGCGATTGGCCCAGGCCACTGAATCAGGAGAAGATTCATGAGTGAGAGCACAAATGGACCCATTGGCGCGATGACCGCACTCGTCACGCCGATGAACGCCGACGGAAGTGTCGACTTCGGAGCGCTTGATGCTTTGGTTGATATGCAAATCGAAGGCGGCATCGATGGTCTGGTTCCCTGTGGAACCACAGGTGAATCAGCAACCATGACCGCCGATGAGCGTCAGTCCGTTATCAGCCATGTGGTCAAACGTGTTAACGGCCGCGTGCCCGTTGTAGCCGGCGCGGGGTCCAACAGCACAGCGGTTGCCATCGAACATCAAAAGCGCGCCGCTGACACCGGAGCTCAATGGGCACTTGTTGTCACGCCATACTACAACAAGCCTACCCCTCTCGGTCTTTACCGCCACTATGAGGCTCTCTTAGAAGCAGCAGACATTCCGGTCATTCTTTACAACGTTCCTGGGCGAACGGGCTGTGATATGCTCCCTGATACCGTGGCAGAGATCGCCAAAATGGACGGTATCGTTGCGGTGAAGGAAGCAACAGCCGATATTTCTCGGGTCAAAACCATTCGTGATCTAACATCACCCGAATTCAAAATTCTCTCTGGCGACGATGCCACGACCCATGCATTCATGGCCGAAGGTGGAGACGGCGTCATCAGCGTCACCTCCAATCTTGTCCCAAAAGAATTCACAGATATGGTTCATCTCACCCGTGACGGTAAAATGGACGATGCCCTGGCGCTTCACAATCGCATGGCAGAAATCTTTGATGTTCTTTTTGTGGAATCGAATCCAATCCCGATTAAAACCGCCCTCGCTATGAAAGGCATGATGGAAGAAAATTTTAGGCTTCCACTTTGCGAGATTTCCACGGGCGCTCGTGCCAAGTTAGAAACAGCACTGAAAAATGGTGGTTGGCTCTAGAAGCCTGGCTGATTTCTCAACCAGGCTTATTCAAACATTAAGATTCAACGGGTGGCTTATAAGCTTTTAAATGGGCCGCTGCATTACGCAGTCTTCGGCGACATTTTTCTTTTCCTAGAACGACCATTGATTCAAACAACGGTGGTGAGTCTTTACGGCCTGTTACCGCAATACGCAGCGGCATAAAGAACTCTTTACCCTTAAGTTCAAGCTCTTCGCGCAGGCTGTTCATAGCCTCCTTAAGCGATTCAAGCTCAAGGCCACCCATCCCATCAATCACTTCCGCCGCCTTAAGCAGAGCTTCAGCCATTTCCTTTTGGGTGCGTTTTTTAGGCAAGAGCATCTTGGTTGCGTTATCGTCATACACGCAATCGCCGCCGAAGAAGAACGACGCCTTATCCATAAAGTCTTCTAGCTTATCCACTCGCTCGTGCATCAGCTCTGCTACTTGCAAGAGTTTCTCATCGCTGAGTAAAAGTGCACGCAGATCGGTTATGATCTCAGAACTTGGGCGCTCTCTAAGATAAAGACCATTGAGCCAAGTTAGTTTTTGCATATCAAAAACAGGACCACCCAATGATATCCGACCAAAATCGAACTCTTTCACCATCTTTTCAACGGTGAATTTCTCTTCACCATCGGGCATGGTCCAACCCATCATCCCAAGATAGTTCAACATCGCGTCTGGCAAAAATCCCGCTTCCTTGTAGTAATTCAAGCTAACAGGGTTCTTGCGTTTAGAGATTTTGCTCTTATCCTTGTTTCGCAAAAGCGGCATATGGATAAATTCAGGTGCTTCCCAGCCAAATGCTTCATACAAAAGCACGTGCTTGGGCGTTGAAGAAATCCATTCCTCTGCCCGCATCACATGACTGATCTTCATCAGATGGTCATCGACAACATTGGCCAAGTGATAGGTCGGCATGCCGTCGGCCTTCATCAAAACCTGATCATCGATTTGTTCGTTATCAAATTCGATTTCGCCGCGAAGCTTATCCTTAACAATGGTTTTGCCCGGACGGGGCACTTTAAGCCGAACCACATAAGGCTTGCCTGCTTCAATATTCGCTTGGACTTCCGCTTCGCTTAAATCACGGCCGCGACCATCGTAACCACGCGGTGAATCCGCTTCACGCTGAGCCACTCGAATTTCAGCCAATTCTTCCGCCGTACAAAAACAACGGTACGCAGCACCGCTATCGAGAAGCTTTTGAGTGTACTCGCTGTAGATATCCCCACGTTCGCTCTGACGATAAGGTCCATAGTCGCCACCACAATCGGGACCTTCATCCCAATCAAGTCCCAACCATTTCAGGGAGTCGATGATCATCTGCTCCCATTCACGCTTAGAACGGGTACGATCTGTATCTTCAATTCGAAGAACAAATTTCCCGCCGTGTTGCTTCGCAAAAACATAGTTAAATAGCGAAATATAAGCAGTTCCAACATGTGGATCGCCTGTCGGCGATGGTCCAATTCTCACGCGAACGGTCATCATAAACCTCAACCTAAAAAAAACGGGCGTGCTCAGGGAAATCCCAAGCACGCCCGCCCTGCTAAACGCAATTATTAGCGATGTGTCAAGGTACTAGCTGCGCTCAAAGAGCCCCGCAGCACCCATACCACCACCAATGCACATGGAAACAATGCCGTACTTGCTTTCGCGACGGTTCATTTCATGAAGCAAAGTGGCCGTAAGCTTAGCACCGGTGCAGCCCAGAGGGTGTCCGAGTGCAATTGCACCGCCGTTAACATTCAATTTTTCATCAGGAATACCCAATTCACGCTGGCAATAAACCGCCTGCGCTGCGAAGGCTTCATTGATTTCAAAAAGATCAATGTCTTCAATGGACAGACCTGTTTGAGCCAATAGCTTACGGATGGAAGGGATAGGTCCAATGCCCATGATGTCTGGTGCACAACCCGCAACCGCAAAACCGCGCATTTTACCGAGAGACTTTAAGCCAAGCTCTTCAGCAACCGCCTCTGAAGTGAGAACAGCCGCAGCCGCTCCGTCGTTCATCGGTGATGCGTTACCCGCGGTAACGGTTCCAGTAGCCTTGAAGACAGGACGAAGTTTCGCCAAACCTTCAACGGTTGTACCCGGCCGTGGACATTCATCTCGATTGAAATCGATTTCAGAAAATTCCTTGCCGTTGAAAGCGCGAGCTTTAACCGAAATCAGTTCGTCATCAAACTTACCTTCAGCAATGGCCTTCAATGCTTTCTCGTGAGAAAGCGCCGCAAACGCATCCTGGTCCTCGCGGGTGACGCCAAACTTTTCAGCAACGCGCTCCGCAGTATGGCCCATTCCGATATAAGCTTCGGGAAATTCATCCACGAGCTTGGGATTAAGACTCAACTTATTCCCACCCATAGGAACCGCAGAAGTACACTCAACACCTCCAGCTAAAACCACATCCATGGTTCCAGACTGAATATTTTGTGCACCGTGCGCGATGGCCTGAAGACCACTTGCACAAAAACGGTTGATGGTTTCACCCGGTACCGAGTGTGGGATATTCGTCAAAAATACCGCATTCCGAGCAATGTTTAATCCTTGCTCGCCTTCAGGCATTGCACATCCCAAAATGACATCGTCAATACGGGCTGCATCCAATCCTTCAACACGATCAACAGCTGCTTGCATTGCTGCTGCAGCCAAATCATCCGGACGGGTGTGCTTAAGAGCACCTTTGTTTGCGCGACCAACCGCAGTGCGGACAGCGCTTGCTACTGTTACGTTCAATGGAAAAGCCATGAGACTGTCCTCCCTTAGTTGCGAAGTGGTTTGTTGTTCATCAAGATGCTCTGCATACGAGCCTGGCTCTTCTCTGTTCCCGCAAGGGACAAGAATGCTTCCAACTCTAAATCTAGATAATCTTGCTCAGTCAAAGTTGCACCGGCGCTTACCGAGCCACCACAAAGAATGTGGGCAACCTTATTACCAATCAGACGGTCATGCTCTGACGCCCAACCACCTTCAACCATACTCCAGGTCTGCATACCGATGGTCATAGCAGCATCGTATCCAGCAGCTTTAAACTGACGAGGACGTGGTGGACGGTAACCCGCGCCAGCCATTCCCAGCGCACGTTTTTTAGCGCTGTAGAGTAAATGGTCACGGTTTAAGGTGATACCATCTGTCGGTAAGAGATAACGCAGACGACGTGTATCTTCCGCACCGGAACCTGTTTTCGCCATCGCAATATTCAATGCGCCGGTTCCAACAAATTTCAGTGGGTCTACACCATCGATTCCAGCCAAAGCATCGGTGAAACGTTCCACGGTTCTTAAGCAACCGCCACCTGCAGGCACAAGACCTACACCTACTTCAACGAGACCCATATAGGTTTCCGCGTAGGCTTGAGCAGCATCGGCAGCCATAGCGATTTCAGCCGCTCCACCCAATGTGAGGTGGAAAGGAGCTGAAACAACTGGAATAGGCGAATAACGCATCTTTTGACACGCATTCTGGAACCCGTGAACCATGGTTTCAATTTGACCCCACTCTTTTTGCTGGGCCGCCATGAAAATCATTAAGAGGTTCGCACCTGCACCAAAGTGTGGGCCATCGTTACCAATCACCAAAGCCTCGAAATTCTTCTCGGCTTCATCCACACCTTCATTGATCATCTGAATAACATCAGCATCAACGGTGTTCATCTTCGTGTGTACTTCAACACATAGAACACCATCACCGATATCGATCAGTGAGGCACCGATGGTTTCTTTAACCACATTCCGCTTGTCCTCTTTTAGAACCGCCAGATTGATGTGATGTGGGTCTGCTTGAATACTTGCCAACTTTTTCGAGCCGGAATCGTAGTATTCAGGAGTAGCGACTGTACCAGCGTAGAAACTGGTTTGGCCACCTTCAACCATATCGACCACCCATTGAGGTACGTCCATGCCGTCTTCTTTCATACGCGCAACAGACTCAGCGACGCCAATAGCGTCCCATGCCTCAAATGGTCCCAGGTCCCAGTTAAATCCCCAGCGCATTGCACGGTCAACGTTAACGACGTCGTCAGCAATCTCACCAACGAGACGTGCCGAGTAACACAACGTGCGAGCAAGGCCGTTCCAGGCAAATTTAGCCGCGACATCATCACCGGCAACCAAAGCCTTCAGACGCTTGCCTGCATCTTCAATGCCTTTAACCGCACCCAGCGAGTCAAAACGAACTTTCTTTTGCTCTCGGTATTCAAGGGTTTCAGGATCAAGGACTTTAATGACCTTGCCCTCTTTCTTATAAAAACCAGCTTTTGACTTCTGACCGACTCGGCCACTTTCAACCAGTTTTTGAACCCAGTCAGCCACAATGAAAACATCGCGCTCTGGATCATTCTCAAGATTGTCGTAACAAGTCTTAGCAACGTGAGCGAGCGTATCAATTCCAACCACATCAGCAGTTCTAAAGGCTGCACTCTTTGGTCGGCCCATGGGCTTACCGGCAATCTTATCAACTTCTTCAATGCTCAGGCCCGCTTCTTTCATCGAACCAAAGCATTGCATCATGCTATAAACACCGATTCGGTTTGCAACGAAGTTCGGTGTATCTTTTCCGTACACAATTCCTTTACCCAAGAGTTCACCAAAAGAGGCAGCTCTAGCCATCACTGCAGGCTCAGTCTTCGGCCCAGGAACCAGTTCGAGAAGTCTCATATAACGGACAGGGTTAAAAAAGTGCATGACGAAAAATCGCTTTTGCAGCTCATCATCCAAGTCAGCGCACATATCCGCGATACACAAACCACTCGTATTAGATGCTAAGAGAGCATCGTCTTTAAGTTTAGGTGCAATTTTCGCAAATAGAGACTTTTTAATGTCCATTCGTTCAATGACAGCTTCAACCACAAGGTCGCATTCTGACAATCGGTCGAGATGATCTTCTAAGTTTCCAGCCGTAATAAGCCGAGCTGCATCAGGGTCGTAGAATGCCGCAGGCTTAGCCTTCAGTGCATTCTTAATTCCGTTCAGCGCGAAACCATTACGCGCTTGGGGATCATCCTTTTTAGCATCGTCTAAATTAGGTGGAACAATGTCCAATAGGTGAGTTTTAATACCCGCGCCGGCAAAATGTGCAGCAATAGCGCTACCCATAACGCCTGCTCCAAGTACTGCCGCGGTTTCAATCCGTCCAACCATAGCGTTTCCTCCCGTAGGTTTGGGTCTAGCACCCTACGCCCCGACGAGCCGAAGGGCAAGCCCCCTAACGCAATGCGCTATGCTAAACTGGTAACCCCACGGAACGCATCAATTCTATAGCGTTGCTTTGTTGAACCACTCCCGGCTTTAGGCGGTAATCGAATACCAGTGCTTGTCCATCCAACCGATCAGATAAATGCATATTTGTAGCTCGGTCCGGCCAATCATCCGCCATTTGGGCCAACGCGAGGTCATGGGTGGTAACAAAACCTACGGATCCGTCGTTAAGCATCGATTCCAATATTGCCCGTGCACCCTTGCGGCGATCGAAAGAGTTGGTTCCATGCAAAATCTCGTCGATCAAAAACAAAAGAGTATGATTGCTGCGACTGATCTTCACCAACTCTTGGATCCGAGAAATTTCAGCGTAAAATCTCGATTGCCCCGACATAAGGGAGTCGTGAATGCTCAGAGTGGCTCCTACTTTAAATGCTGAAACCTCCATCCGGCTTGCACAAACTGGCACCCCACACATCGCCAAAACCACATTCAATCCCACACCTCGCAAGAGTGTACTCTTGCCCGACATATTCGAACCACTGATCAAAAGCAGCGGTCCGTCTGGTCCAAGACTGATGTTATTCCCGACGGCCACATCCCGCTCGAGCAGTGGGTGACGCATATCATCGATTTCCAAAACACTGGGAGAATCCGAAAACACCGGATAGACATTTTCCGGATGTTCAAACGCATAGGTTGAAAAGGATATCAGGGCCTCAAACTCACCCAATGCAAGCAGCCAAGTGGGTAAATGAGACTGCTCCGATAAACGCCACGCCTCAATTTTCGCTGCAGCCAAGTGATCCCAACCAAAGTACAGCCCGATCAAAACGAAAATTTGATTTCCCATCGAATCGGCCCGGTTGACCAGTTTACTTAGCCCTCGAATTCGCTCGGATACCGAAGCCCCCTCCACTTCAAGTTTTGAACGCCAACTGGCCACCACATTCTTTTCCCCGAGTTTTGCATTTTCGAGAATCGATAAAATCCGAGCCATTTCCTCCAATTCAACCTGAGCACCCGATACTTCGGCTAAGACCTGCTTGATGCGCTTTGAATAATTCAGACGGACAAGACCTTGCGCTAAAATAGCTGCCAAAAAAACGATGGCACCCCAATCGACCAGAGCCCAGGCCACAAGCCCGCTTACTGAGAGCGCGAAGAGTGCGGAAAAAAGCAGATAGTCACGCTTTGTGTCCAAGTAAGCCGGCTGCTTCACCCATTGAATCAAACCCCGGGGTGCAATTCTTTCACGCTTATCGCCAGCCGATGCAACCAATGACTCCCTGAGTTCAATTTGATCCGCTAACTCCCGCACCAACTCTTGACGCTGTTTTGCTTCCTCCAACGACCCCGGTTCTAAAAGCCAATCCATAATGGTTTGCCTCCCAATTCCCGTTTGGGCCTGGCTTACCAACTCAAAAACCGAGCCTTCGCCCAGAATATCCAAATCTGCCGCATAGATATGTTCAGTCGGTGCCAAATCGCTTCCAGAATCACCCCGGCCCGACCAAGCACCTTGAATTCGGTCAATCGCTCTTTGAAAATAATCCCTTGAGGACTCCAAGTGCCGCCGACGCCGAACCACTTGACTGTGTGCCAGCACAGTTGCCGCGAAAACCAAGACTCCGAGAGCAAAAGCAAATCCTGGGACAATATTCGTGTACACAAAACCAAGACCCAACCCACTCGCCACGATGA
>CAZZDT010000054.1:0-10604 GCA_964652435.1 uncultured Bdellovibrionales bacterium | reverse complement strand
GCATGCCTTCCACTGCCGACGTGCAAATTCACGTCAGGCCGAGGCATCCCCAACTGGTCAAAAAAGACCTGCGACATTTTTTCATCGTAATGTTGCCCCGTGTGGACCAAAAGAGCATCAAATCCGGCTTCGAGAAAAGCAGAATGAACTGGTGCAACTTTCATAAAATTGGGACGAGCGCCAACGACAGAAATAACTTTCAAAGGGATACCCCGCTCACTTTCGAAACAATCATTGATTGATTGATTGATTGCCTCGCCTTGACATTGCCGATGAATTATCAAGCCTTGTAGATGTGTTGCCTGTCACCGCGATAATCAGCGGTCGCATTTCGTGTATCGACGACCAACGGAGCGTGGCGACAAACCCAGTCATAATCGATACAGGTGTGGTCTGTAGCAATCAGAACAGCATCCACTGCTGACAAGGTTTCCTCCGTCAAAGAAGTCGACTCAAGCTGCAAGTCATGCTTTCTCATCTTGTGTGTCTTCGCCACATAGGGGTCGTGATAGCAAACCTCGGCTCCTCTATCCCGCAACATTTCAATCAACGTTAGCGATGGAGATTCACGCTGATCGTCCACATCTTTTTTATAGGCTAAACCCAAAACAAGTATTTGAGACCCATTGATTGGCTTCTTTTGGTCATTAAGTGCTTCAGCCAATCGCTCAATAACATAGCGAGGCATACTGGTATTTACTTCGCCAGCGAGCTCAATGAATCGTGTCGACAATCCGTATTCGCGAGCCTTCCAAGTCAAATAAAACGGATCAATTGGAATACAGTGACCGCCTAATCCCGGCCCAGGAAAGAAGGGCATATATCCAAAAGGTTTTGTCGAGGCAGCTTCAATCACTTCCCAAACATCAATACCCATTTCGTGGCATAACACCTTTAACTCATTCACGAGTGCGATATTTACGCTTCGAAAAATATTCTCTAAGAGTTTTGTTGTCTCCGCCACATCCGTGCTTGAAACCGGAATCACTTTATCAATAGCTTGCTTGTAAAGTTCGCACGAAACCTCGGAACATGCGCTGGAAAGCCCACCCACAACTTTTGGGATACTGGTGGTGCCAAACTTCGCATTGCCTGGGTCTTCACGCTCTGGACTATAAGCCAGATAGAAATCCTCACCTGCCTTTAATCCAGACTCCTCTTCAAGAATGTCCTTCAAGATTCCTTTCGTGGTCCCTGGATAAGTGGTCGACTCTAGAACAACCAATTGGCCGGCGTGTAGATATGGGCCAATCATTCGAGCCGTCGCAATAACATAACTCATGTCAGGCTCACGGTTTTCACTAAGGGGAGTAGGGACGCAAAGTAGAACGGCATCGCACTGCTCGACAAGAGCAAAATCGGTCGTTGGGATAAACTGCTCACTGTCAATAATAGGCTTTAATGAACTGGCCTCGATGTGACGGATATAACTCTCCCCGGCCAAAAGCGTTTCTACTTTTTTTCTATCGACATCAAAACCAATCAACTTGAAACCAGGTCTGCTGAAGCTCAAAACCAGCGGTAACCCGACGTAACCCAAGCCGACCACACCTACGGTAGACTGACCTGATTTGATTTTTGAAATAATATTTACGGTTTCTTGTGTCATAGTTTCACGGATCCCTAATCAATGTCCCATTTTGACACCGCGCAAAGCGGCTTCCCACCAACATCTCGAGAATTGAGTGTATACAGCTCACGGTGAGGTCGAGCAATGCCAAGAATAAGCAAGCCTGTCAATCCAGCCGAACAAGGCAAAAAAACTAATTATTTCAGAGCACTAGCGCTTCATCTTGGCCCAAAACACCTTGAAAGCAAAGACGGGAAGGACCCACTGACGCTTTAAGCGCTTCGGTTCGGCCATAAGACGGTAGAACCACTCTAAGCCTAGACGGCGAAAATTCTCAGGAGCCCGTTTCACATTGCCTGTGATCACATCCAACGTACCGCCAATTCCCTGACAAACACGAACATGGGTTAACCGTTCTCTATTTCGTGCCAACCAGCTCTCTTGTCTGGGAGAGCCCAAGGCCACAAACAGAATACTGGCTTTAGAATCGTTGATATCATCGACCAAATCGTCGGCTTGCTGCTCGCTGAGATAACCATTTGAGCGACCAGCAATCTTCAGACCAGGATAGCGTTTTTCAAGTATCCGGGCCGCCTCAGCGCTCACGGTCTCCGAAGCTCCAAACAGATAAATACCTCTGCCCTGTTGAGCCGCTTGCTGACAGATCTGCTCCATCAACTCACAACCCGGAACGCGCGAAAGCCATCGTTTGTGTAAAATACCAGCAGCCAGTGCGATTCCAATACCATCGGGAATGAGCAAGTCGGCATTTCGAAATGACTCATAAAGAAGCGGGTCTCGGGGTACAGAGAAATTTTTCTCGGGATTCGCTGCCAAAACAGTGTGCACTTTATCGCCCCGCTCAATGAAGCCATTCACGATATCAAGGGCGTCATCCATCCCAACGGGATCGACCCATATCTTTAAGATGGGGAGTCTGCTGCTCTGTCTCATTTTGACACTAACCTAACCATGTTCGAATCAAGCTCTTCGAATCTGCGTCTTAAATTTTGTAGCATCCGGGTAGCCCTCAGATTCATGACTTAATGTCGTAGTTTCACAAATCGAACCGTAAGACGCCGAATACCAACCTCGTAGAGGTTCTCGCGTTCCCTTAAGACGCTCAAAAGCACCTTGTTCGAGGCCTACGTAAAGTTTTTCTCGCTGACTTTCAAGCAGTAACCTCTTGCCTTCTGAATTTACCTTTACGTCCGGATCAAGGTGAAAATTCAAGGCATAGCGGTGAGACTTTGAGCCCGAAAAGCTATCGTAAATGTCGACCTCCCCATCGGGCAGCAAGGTCAATTCGCGCCTGTGTACCATGCGTTCGTTAGATGAGGTATAGCCACAGTGATAAGCACACACCTTCACCATATCATTCTCGACTTCTAGTTTCTCCAAACTCACCTCAAAGTCAGTTGCCCAGACAAAGCCGGTAAGTTGTTGTGACTGGTCTCGCCCATCTACCGTAACCGTATTATGCCCGGCGGTTCCCCGAAAATATTCTCGATATTGCGGCACTCCATTGTAGCGATATGTCCCAGGATCCGTGAAATAAGGAAGGTTCTTATAGGATATAAATACTGAAAGCGCATCGGCGTGACCATGATTGTACAGTGGTGCCATCCCCAGAGGGCCATGGTCCAACGTGAGCATCATTTCCGACGCAGCATGCTCACAAAGAGTGAGTCCAGTTTTCTCAAACGTCCAAACATTCCAATCTCCGCGATGCGTCGGAACGAGTGCGCTCGGTTCAAAACGCTCTGGAGAAAGTCCAGGGGCTATGGCCCAACCGCCATCGCTGTCACCGAATCCGGGATAACAGTCAAAACGGCTGAGAACCTGCCAGAATGATTCACCGCGAAGAAGCGACTCTTTCATATTGGAGGTCGGCTCCGAATCGTTTAACTTCATCCACGCGTGACAAAAAGTAAATAAATCCAACACGAATCGGTGATAGCTGGACGACTGTTCAAGTGGACCACCATCTTCCAAAATTTCTCGGCCACACTCCTGCTCAACCAGCTCTCGTCCCCTCTTGGACCATCGCTTTCCATTTACCGTTTTGCCAAAAACCGAGCCCGCAACCAACAGCCCCATCGCTTCCGCAACAGTATGATTTCCAAGTGACGAGTATAAAGAGAGCCGTTGCTCAATGAGCCAGGCGTGCTGGTAAATTGCCTTCAATAATTTGGTGCGATTTTCCTCAGTGAGGTTTAGTAATTTCAGCGCATACACAAAGACCGGTATACGCAATCCACACTCCATAACCGACAAATAATGGGGCCCTTTCAAAAAAGGATTCGAATCTATCCAGTGGCTGAGTTGTTGATTGCAGAAATTCTTAATTCGGCCAATATCACGATGTTCCGGTTCACGAATACAAACATCAAGTAGATACATAATATGCTGCAGACGCGCAGGCTCCCAAACCGCTCGAATATCCAAACCCAATGAGTTCAAATCAATATCCGTAAATGGAACGTCTCGACAGTTTGCCTCGAACTTTTGAATCTCTGCGCAAGCTTCTCCCAAGGTCCAAACAAAGCCGTCAAGAATCTGCTCAGTCATGGACACATCATCCACTCGCGTCAAAGCAGGAAGCGTTAACTTCTCGAGAACCTCTGAAGCCACCGAGGGCACAGGTACAAACTGGGTCCATAAAGGTTCTATCTTGGTCCAGAAATATACCCGTCCACGTTCCAATATGCGGTGAGCGATTTCTAAGGCCGACGCTTTTTGTAGTCGAATAAGATAGAACTGAAGTCGAGACATGACGAGGCACTGTATCAACGGAAACCATCCATGAACAAGACAATCGCCCAGATCTTTGAGGCTCCCTTACCCAATCAGCTTCGCGGGAAAATGCTCGATTGGCCGTGTTTTGCTTGAGTTTTTACAATGTTCGGTTTATCTGCCGTGACAATCGGTCTATGCCTTATCGACTCGGTTATGCGATATCTCAGGCCGACAAGATGATAAAGCGAGACTCAAGCAAGGCCAGTAACCGAGCTTACCTTTAATGAAAACCCATAACTTGCCATAAGCAACATGAAACGACTCCTTTTTCTGGTTCAACTTCCCCCACCCCTTCATGGGGCAGCCGTTATCAATAAACTCACAGTTGAATCCAAAACCCTCACTAAGCAGTTCGAGGTCGAAGTTGTTCCATTGATTATGAATCGAAATTTTGACGACTTAGAGGCTGGCATCCAGTTTCGCAAAATCTCACTCGCGGGGGCGGCACTTGGTAAACTTATTTCACAATGCGTAACAAATCGGCCCCATGCACTCATACTTACCCTCTCGCTTGAATCCGCCGCCTTGATTCGAGATGCAGTCTTTATTGAAGTCGCAAAATTCTTTAAAATTCCCAATATCATCCTGCATTTACACGGCACCAATCTAAAGCAGCGTGCCCTGAATAACTCTCGAACACATTCACTTTATCAGCGGGTCTTTAACGGAACCAAAACAATCATTCTTTCCGAAAGACTCTATCCCGACATTGCTGAATACATCGGTCGAGACCAAGTGAGAATTGTCCACAACGGTGCACCCGACCCGTTTGCCGGACAAGAATTTAAGCGGCCAAAATCTCAGCGCAAAACAACGCGACTGCTCTTTCTATCCAACTTATCAACTGCAAAGGGCACGCTTGTGTTGCTTCGCGCACTCGGACATCTTCATCAACGGTCCTTAGACTTTGAGGCGTGCTTTGCGGGCCCCTTTATCGAAACCGGGCTGGAACAACGCTTTCACACCGAAGTTGAAAAACTAGGACTTGAAGACAAGATTCACTTACCCGGGGCAGTTTACGACCAACAAAAACACGACACCTTCTCTAATGCAGATATTTTTGTTTTCCCCACACTCAATGAATGTTTCCCTGTGGTCCTCCTAGAAGCTTCCGCTTACGGGCTTCCTATCGTTGCATCTCGTGAGGGAGGCATTCCTGATATCGTAGCCAATGAAGACTCTGGACTGCTCTTCGAAAAAGGCAACGACCAGGAACTGGCCAGACATTTAGAAACTCTGATTTTAGACAACGAAAAAAGAATTCAAATGGGTAAGGTCGCTCGTGACAGATTCACCACAATGTTTACAGATAAAAAGTATGAATTAGGAATTACGCAGGCAATTCGAGAACTCACTGAATCGCCACGAGCGAAGGCATGAGCAAACCAACTAATTTAGGCAGGTCCCAACCCCCTAGAAGCCAACAAATGGCTTGACAATCCAAACACTGTACATGAGTTATAAACCAAATCGGCTCCTGAGGTCGGCTAACCTTTGAGGGAATATGTCTAACGAATCGACGAAGTCGCTTACACTCGCGCTCATCACCTACAGCAACATGACCCAAAATGGGAATGAGTACTACGTCAACAGCGCATTCGGACGCTTTACAGACAGCATCGCGCCATTTTTCAAAAAGGTGTACTTCGCTGCAGGTGTTTCAAAACAAGGCTCCCAACTCTACAGCAACGGCAAAAGTATTTACACCTATCAAATCCAGGCGCCAAATGTTGTCCTGGCACCACTGGCAGTCAACTCTATCAATAAGTCGGCATTGTCGCGCGCACGCCAACTCATCCTGAATCAAAAGGTGGTATCTAAGCTAATCAAAGAGTCTGACTGGATTCATACTCATATGCCCAGTTCAAACGGTCTTCTGTCTTGCCTGCAAGCTGTAATGCAAAACAAAGCTTTCTCACTTTACGTGGGTTCTGACTGGGAAGAGACAGGACATATCCGTCTGCCCTCGAAAGGCATCCTCAGTAAAATGAATATCGCTCGGCCTCTATTAGAGATTTATCCGATGCTTGAAAGTCAACTTGTCAAGAAGAGCCGATTTGTGCTTACTACGGGTAAGCGACTCAAAGAGCGATACGCTGCGCTCAATCCGAGAACAAGTATGACCGTGCCTTGGGTACAATTCACAGAGTCCGATGACACAACCGTGAAGGAAAAATCTAACATTCAGCGTATTCTTTATGTTGGTGCAATTGCCCGGTCAAAGGGTGTAGACCAGCTCGTTTCGGCTTTAAACCTTTTAGAAACGACCACCCCAAGAGTTGTGACCTTGGTAGGAGGAGCCAAGCCTGAATTCATTGACGAGCTTCATAGTCACAATCAGTCTGAACATACATTAGAGTTCGCTGGTTATGTTTCAGACCCCGAAAAGCTCAAACAACTATATCAGGAAGCTGATATATTTGTGCTGCCATCTTTGGGTGAAGGATTTCCCAGGGTGCTCTACGAATCCATGCTATCAAATATACCAATCATTGCATCAGACCTCCCATCCATCCGAGAGAACCTTGGGGCCGACGATATTGTGGCCTTGATTGAGCCCGGCTGCGCAACCGCCATTGCCAGTGAATTGCAAGCTCTTTACGATGATGAAGACCGCCAAGCCGCGATGGTCTCAAAAGGTGCCAAATTTGCTCAAGAACGTCTCAATGGTTCTTCGCAACTGCAATTCATTGAACAGGTAGCTGAAACCCTCTACCGGTGATTGCCCAAAACAAGTCCGCATATCCTGAAATAAAAGACCCTTCAGACCAGAGCTGAATAGAGTTCACGCACCCGTTGGCACATAATTGGAGTAGAGAAATTCTTGATACGTTCGGCCCCCAGCATACCCATCTTTACGCGTATATCTGAGTCTTGAATAAGAAGCTTAAGCCTCTGAGAAATCGCATCAACATTGTAGGCTGGAACTAAAAATCCATTTTCACCATCCTCGACCAATTCGGGAACTCCTCCAACATGGGTAGCTACTATCGGTTTGCCAGACGCCATCGCTTCCATAACCACATTGGGCATTCCTTCCTGTGAGGAGACCAGAGTGAAGATATCCATTTGTGCTAACCAAGGCCGCACATCTTCTACTTCACCAGTTAGGGTAATTCGGTCTTGAAGGTCCAACTCGATAATCTCGGTTTTGATTTGCTCAAAAGAGCCTCGCCCTCCGACCCAAACAAAATGTAATTCAGGAAATTCAAGAAGCAGATTTCGAGCGACCAGCAAGAGGTCTTCATATCGCTTCTCACGCACGAACCTCCCAACAGTACCGACGACCACCTTACCGGAGTCCTGCCACGGACCCTTGCCTGTTGGGCAAACCTCATACTCCTCTAAATCAATCCCATTGGGAATAACTCTAATTTTATCAGCATATGTTCCTAAAGCTTCAATCTCTTCAGCCAATAACTTGGAATTGGTTAAAACCCTCTGACAGCCGGCATAAGTCAACCGCTCGACCAATAACTGACGTTCTCGAAACGCAATATTAGAACCTCTTTTGCTGGTAATGACTGGCACGCGCAGAATCTTCGCAACCAAAACCGCGGCAAAGTTGCCGAAAAATTGCCACCCATGAATGAGGTCTGGCTGAAAATCTCGAGTGAGCCGAATGAGCTTTACATAACCCTTTAGATTCGTTGGGTGCGTGATGCCTGAAGCCATCCCTAACTCAGTAACTGGTATGCCAGCACTCAAAAACTCGGAGACAAGTCCACCACCAGACACCAGGGCGACCACGCTAAGGTCAAAGTCATCCATGAGCGAGATAGCTAATTTTAAAATTTGATTTTCAGCCCCACCACGCCCGAGGCCTGTCGACACAATCAGCAACCGTGGTTTATTTGGCGTACTCATATTCATTCCAACATGACTGGGAAGAGGCCGACATCCTTTTAGACCTTATAGTATTCCCGGTACCATTGAACAAAACGCTCGATTCCGTCGGGCATAGGAGTAGCTGGTTGAAAACCGACATCTTCCGATAGAGCGTCAATGTTGGCATACGTTTCTTTTACGTCACCTGCCTGCATGGGCCTTAAATTAACACGCGCCTTGATACCGAGAGAATTCTCAATTGTAGAAATAAAGTCCATAAGTCCAACCGGCTTATTGTTTCCAATATTATACAAACGGTATGGCGCATTGCTGGTCGCAGGGTTTGGATTGCTGCTATCCCAAGAAGGGTCAGGCACTGGCACATTTAGAGTGAGGCGAGTGATACCCTCAACAATATCATCCACATAAGTGAAGTCGCGTTTCATATCCCCATTGTTGTTTACATCAATCGCTTCGCCTTCAAGCATCCGCTTTACAAAAATAAAGAGGGCCATATCAGGGCGTCCCCAAGGGCCATATACAGTAAAAAAACGAAGCCCCGTAACCGGTAGACGATACAGATGTGCATAACTGTGAGCTAAGAGCTCGTTAGCCTTCTTGGTTGCAGCATACAACGAAACAGGATGGTCAACGGTATCACCGACCGAAAATGGCATGGATGTATTGGCGCCATAAACCGATGATGAAGAAGCATAGAGTAAATGCTGCACGCCATGGTGACGGCAACCCTCAAGAATATTCACGAAACCAACGAGGTTCGAGTTGATGTAGTCCTGCGGTTTTTCGAGAGAATGACGTACGCCTGCCTGAGCTGCCAAGTTGATAACACACTCAAACTTCTCATTTGAAAATAGCTTGTTGCAAGCATCCCCATCTTCAAGGTCAAAATTTGCAAAACTGAATTGTTCAAACGTCTCTAATTGAGCCAACCGGTCTTTCTTAAGTTGGACATCGTAATAGTCATTTAGATTGTCCAAACCCACAACCGTGTGGCCGGCTTTGAGCAGACGTAGACTTTGATGAAAGCCGATGAAACCGGCCGCCCCTGTCACAAGATACTTAGAAAACTTCTCAGGCATTTTAGGCGTCCCTTTGCTGCTCAATGGTTTGCCACTGATTACTTAACCAGACGTGTCTAAGCGAATCATGTATGAAATTCAAGCTGGGGAGCCAGAGCTAGCGTTAAATCGAGCTTCAGCAACCCTAAGCCACAATCTTAGAGTTCATTTTAGATAAACAATCCGGTCTTCGAACAATCCGGCAGGATTAATGCGGTTAGTTATCCTTTAAATACAGAAACTTAGGTCAATACAGACAGAGCCTAAATCCCTTGAGTTTTCTACGCACAATGGTTTATAGCCCTCATAAAGCTTGGCTTCGAGGATTCCATGAAACAACTTACGCAAAAACTAAAAGACGGAAAAGTTCGCATTGTCGAAGTGCCATGGCCAGTTTTGTCCAAGGGGCAGATTCTCGTACAGAATCATTTCTCAGTGATAAGTGCCGGAACAGAAAGCAGTACCGTCAGCGCAGCACGCAAGAACCTCGTTGGTAAAGCCAAAGAACGTCCCCAACAAGTCAAACAAGTCATCGATGTTCTCCAAGCGCAAGGTCCCGTGCAAACCTATCGGGCGGTCATGAAAAAACTCGAGAGCTTCTCACCCATGGGCTACAGCTCTTCGGGGGTTGTCGTGGACATCGCCCCTGATGTTCGCGGATTCAATATTGGCGATAAAGTCGCATGCGCGGGAGTTGGTTACGCAAGTCACGCGGAAGTGGTAGCGGTTCCTCAGAATCTTTGTGTCAAACTAGCCAATACAGCCAACCTCGAACATGCTGCTTACAACACAGTGGGTGCCATCGCGATGCAAGGCATCCGTCAGACTCAGCCCGAGCTTGGGGAAACCTGCGTCGTCATCGGACTTGGGCTTATCGGCCAACTTACCTGTACGCTACTTAAAGCAGCGGGCGTGCGTGTGATTGGCCTTGATATTCGCGACGATGCCATTGAACGCGCTGCCCATTGCACTGAACTCGCATTATCAAGTTCATCTAATAATGTTCTCAATGCTATTGAAGAATTCACCGATGGCATCGGAGCAGATGCAGTCATCATCACTGCAGCCACCTCGAGCACCGAGCCAATCAACCTCGCCGGAAAATGCTTGAGACATAGAGGACGAGTCGTCATAGTTGGTAATGTCCCTACAGACTTTGAACGAGACGCGTTTTACAAAAAAGAAATCGAACTCAAAATGTCTTGTTCTTACGGGCCTGGCCGATACGACCCGCGATACGAAGAACAAGGACAGGACTATCCAGTAGGTTACGTGCGGTGGACAGAGAAACGCAACATGCAGGCCTTTCAACAGCTTCTTGCTTCGCA
>CAZZDT010000053.1:0-10664 GCA_964652435.1 uncultured Bdellovibrionales bacterium | reverse complement strand
AACGAAGAGCAAATGATTGTGGCTCAAAATGACAGCGGCAATGCTTGGAACCCTGATCTTTGGAGCCGTTTCGATTGGACTGAAAACGACGCAGGTCTTTGGTATTGCCAGACAGCTTATGCAGCCGAATCTGAAGAAGCCGCTTTAAATACGGCAGCGCCGGACGCCAGTGATCCAGCCAACGGCGGTTGCAGTGGCTTCTCTTGGAGCAAGCTTGAAGCAGCGGGCGAGTAGTTTTTGAATAAAGGTGATGCTTGGTGGCTTAGCAGTCACTAAGCATCACTCTTACTTTTTTCAATCTGGGGCGGTTCTTACTTTTTGACTTCAAAGAGTTTCTTGGCCGTCTTGATTTGTTCTTTGGATGGCCAGCCGCCTTTGCCTTCACCTTGTCCGTTGGCGACCAGTCTTGAAAGATACATTTCTGCTCGGTCTTCTGCGGTTACGATAACGCGCTCGATGCTTTTACCTTCAGCGTAATCAACACGGTCCATGTTTCTAACCATGTGCTCGAATGAGTCGTTGGCGGCTCTACGATTCGGGGCATCTGGTTTTGCCGTGAACTTGGGCAGGAAAGCGTAGCCAAGCTGATTGATTTGTACAGCACTGCTCACGTTGCCTTCTTCAATAAGATCTCGCTGAGTTTGGCGATAAGTATCGGAAGTGAAGCCCGATGCATCCGGAGTCAGCTGGGTACCTGTCCCAATATGCTCACGATGAAAACTCTTTACTTCTTGATAAGCCCATGCTTCTTTTTCGAGCTTTCGAGATGCTTTCGTTTTACCGCGCTTGCCCTCGGCCGATTGATTAAGTGGGGCAAATCCGATGGTGCGTTCTGACTCGTGGGTTTTTCCGGTCACGCGCTCACCGTGGGCGCGCGAGAGTCGACGCTGCTCGCGCCTTTTGGCTCCGTGTTGTCCGATTGCATATTTCATCGCCATGACTTTCACCTTTTTCAATATTACGCCTTATTCAAAGCAAGTCTTGGGCCAACCAATCCATGAAAAAAACTTATGAATTACAGATACTTAGTTTTAACCTACTGGCGGGTTTACCCACAATTGTGACGGATCCACCAAAATAATGGCTCATGCCGCTTCGGCAAGATTTACTTCCATGCTTTGAGAGACTAGAAAACCCGCTGAATCGGATGGGTTTGCAACTGTGCCCATGGATCGCAAACTGAGAGACTGGGCCATGGATAGATTGATTTAAATGCTGCGGAATACACTCATCTTTCTCATATTGGGATTTCCGTTTTGGGGCTGCAGCAGCGATGCAACACCCGAACGCCAGCGGGTGGTTGTATTCGCCGCATCGTCACTGACGGATGTCTTGGGCGTTCTTGAAAGTCGTTTTGAGAGAGCGCACCCTGATATCGATATCGCCTTGTCATTTGCCGGCAGTCAGGTCTTGCGCATGCAGATTCAGCAAGGTGCGCCGGCTGAACTTTTTATCTCCGCTAATCCGGAACACATGGCCGATTTGGTAGCCCAAGGGCAGGTGAAGGATACTCGCATCTTTGCCTATAATCGTCTGGCTTTGGTTTTGCCTAAAGCCAATCCTGCGGGGATTTTAAGAGCGGAAGAGCTTCCCAAAGCCCAGCGTTTGGTTATGGGTAACGAAGGTGTTCCTATTGGCGATTATACTCGGCAATGGCTCAGGAACATGGATGTATCTACAGGAACTTCATTTTCAACAAAGGTATTGAGCAAAGTCGTCTCCCAAGAAAACAACGTTCGGCTCTTACGGGCAAAAGTTGAGCTTGGTGAAGCAGATGCGGCAGTTGTTTATCTAACGGACGCGTTGTCTTCACAGGAGGTGCGTCGGCTGGCCATCGACTCCAAAACGAATATCCGAACGGTCTACCAATTGGGCAATGTCTCGAATAGAAGGGATAACCCTGCGCTGGACACTTGGCGAGATTTTTTGAAGTCCGACGAGGCGCGGCAGCTGATGAAACAAGAAGGATTAGACCTACCGTGAATAGAGGTTCCGCACATATCACCCGCGGCCGATGGCAATCCTTTGCTTTGGCAATGCCGATGTTGGTTTTGTTGTTGCTGCCGGTCATTGCTCTTTTATTTTCTTCGAGTCCCACCGATTTATCCGCTGGCATTGAGCACCCATTATTTGTGCCCGCACTTTCGTTGAGTTTTCGTTCAACCCTTGTGAGCCTGATTGTGATTATTCTGGGGGGTACACCCTTGGCATGGTGGCTTGCCCATGGTTCAGGGCGTTGGGTTCGAGCAATTGCTCCTTTGATCGAGCTGCCCATCGTCTTGCCGCCGGCGGTGGTGGGTGTGGGACTGCTGCAGGCGTTTGGCAGAAGTGGGATTTTTGCTGAGACAGTCAACGTGTTGGATCTTCAGATTCCGTTTACCACTCTGGCCGTGGTGTTTGCGCAGATTGTGATTGCGGCTCCATTTTATGTGCAGTCGGCAACCGCAGCGTTTAGACGTGTGGATTCGGACCTTTTGTTAGTTGCTCGCACTTTGGGACAGAATCGATACGGAGCATGGGTTCGGGTGGCAATTCCGGTGGCACTTCCTGGTTTGTTAAGTGGGGCGGCTTTGGCGTGGGCAAGAGCTCTTGGTGAATTTGGGGCAACGCTGCTTTTTGCGGGTAATCTCTCTGGAGTAACCCAAACCATGCCATTGGCAATTTATACGGCTTTGGAATCGGATGTAAGAGCGGCGTTGGCCTTGGCTCTGGTATTGGCAGCGGCTGCAACTTTTATGCTTTTCACGCTTCGCTTGATTCCTGCTCCATGGAGTCGTGGGGCGTCTCTCCATGAGGAGGGCCGCTCATGACTTGGCATGTTTCGATGCAGTTGTCTCTTGGTTCACTGGAACTCTCGGTGGATATCCAAGGTGGAGACGAACCGGTGGCTTTGATTGGTCCCAACGGTTCGGGAAAGACCACATTGCTGCGGACCATTGCCGGGGCATTCACACCAGATGCTGGTCGGTTTCAAGTTGGCACTCGGGTGCTTTTTGATTCACAAGAGCAAATAGATTTGGTTCCGGAAGAGCGTGGTATCGGTTATGTGCCTCAGGGTTATGGATTGTTTCCGCATCTTCGTGTGCTCGATAACGTGGCCTTTGGTCTCAAGGGTAAATTAGCGAAAACCGAGCGGCGTCTATTGGCGTCGAAGAAGCTTGAGGAAATGGGCTGTGCTGAGATTGTGAATCGCTGGCCCGCGACTCTTTCCGGTGGTGAGCGGCAGCGGGTAGCCCTGGCCAGAACATTGATCACGGAGCCTGGTTTATTGCTTCTCGATGAACCTTTTGCCGCGTTGGATGTATCAGCGCGCCGCACCCTAAGAAGTTATCTGGCGCAGCATCTGTTTCGACGCTCGGTTCCCGCTATCATGGTGACTCACGACATCAGAGATGCGGCAGCTCTTGGTGCTCGGATGATTGTTTTAGACGAAGGACGTATTGTTCAAACGGGAAGCATTGAAGAACTCAAATTGAAGCCTATCAATGAATTCGTGGCCGAGTTTTGTCATACCGATGTTCAACCGGCATCATCGAGTGACTGAGGCATACCCAGCCCCAGCCACTCATACTTCAGTGCTTACTCTGGGAATGCCCAGCCGCCTTGTAATGATGAGCAATAGTACGTGCTTGCGCCGCTGCCAGCAGAGAGGCCAGCCTCGTATTCAACGGAACCGATGCTCCCAATGTTGTAGGGATCGTACGCTTGGAAACTACCAGCACCACTTGATGAACCATTTTGGTTCCAAGTGATGTCCCCGACTTTCCAAATGGCATTGGAAGAGGAGAGTGTTCGAGAGCTGCTGAAGACTTCAACACCGCCCAGCCAGATGGTGACATTCACTTCACTTGGACCTTCGCTGCGGTCTGTCCACTCGTAATAGTGGACATAAACCGAGTAGGTTCCGGCTCTGGGAGCATCGATGTTGATGTTCTCATGTTTGGAGCCGCTGGTACTGTCTACATCGAGACGGGGGTTTGCGCCCGTTCCCGCAGCATCTTGCCCAAACCACAAGGGTGCATCGTAAGCTGCATCGGGTTTGCAATTGCGCCAGTGGCAATCTGATTCTTGATTACAAACGCGAGGGTCGTTCTCAACGTAGACAAGGTGAAGGTCTTGGTCTGCATTGTCTACTTCAGGCCAGGTGAGCTGAACGTGTAACTGGCTGGCTGGCAGAACGTTGAAGGTGGTGCATGAAGCGGCTGTTGCAACGCTTTGCAGACCTTCTGAATTTTCTACAGTAAGACACACACGGTATTCGCCGGGTAGATCCGCCAACATACCTTCGTAAACTTCACAGTTTGATTCCCAAGCGGTGTAGCAAGTGTCGAGGACTTCACCGGCCGTGCGCTGACTGCCTGTGGGCGCCACTTCTACGGTCCAGATATAGCGTGAAAGACTTAGACCAGATGGGTCGAAGCTCTCGGAGCCATCCAGACGTACACTTTCCATAGGGTCAATGGTTTCATCATTGTTGCAAGTTGCTTGATACCCAACGGCGCTGGTGCACGGTCCGGAGCTGGCAATCGCTACAGGTTCTGGACCAGAGCTTGCGGCCACATAGATTTCGATCCGTGGTTCGTCTGGGTCATTTGAATCAATGATGATGGTGCTGGAGTAATTGCCATCGCTGTTTGGCGAAAACTGAACGGCGGTGTTCCATAGCCCGTCTTCGCCGCATGACGCATTGGCGGGATTGATGCTAAGCGCATTGCCGACCACGCTGCCCACTGCGAATGCGTTATGGGTCGTGTTTCCGTTGCTAAAGCGGATACCGTTGTTCAAATTGAGAGCACAGCTGCTACACGTTGCATCGCAGCTTGCCCGGTTTCGGATATAGAGTTGGGTGTTCTTGCTGGTCCCCGGAAGGATATGCCCAAGATAAATTGGAGATGCAGATGAACCAAGACGACAGATTCCGTTGTTGCAATCTGTTCCCACTATCGGGCCAACCATCCCTTCAAATTCTACTTCAATATCCGGTTCTCCTTGCTCGACTACACTGACTTGCAGTGGAACTTCGATGTGCTGCTCATCAGGGTCTGTAGAGTCAATTTGAAGACTGGCATTGTAGTTTCCGGGTAATGTAGCACTTACTGATACGGTGACTTCTTTGGTTGAAGGCAGTGTACAATCCGCGCGTTCAGGGTGAAGAGTATTACTGGAAACAGGGGCACTCGCTTCCCAAATTGCATTTTGATTGTTCATGCTGAGATTGGTGCTGATGGTCAAAGCGCAATCATCGCAAGACAATTCATTGGGACAGATAGCGCGGTTGCGAATGATGACGGGAAGTGTCGACGCCTGAGCTGGAGCAACGCCGCTGAGTGCAATGGGCAAACCACCGTTGAGAATACAAGAACCATTGGCACACTCGGTTGCCACGATGGGTCCGGTTACCGAGCCTGCGGTGACCTCAATATCTGGGTCCATGCCGGGAATGACGATGTCGGTGAAACGAACCTGCAGAGGAATTTCGATGCGACTTTCATCTGGATCGTTGGATTTAATGAAGAGACTGGTTGCGTAAGTACCTGCCTCCGATGGAGCGACGTTGAGTGCAAAGTTGTAGATGCCCTCGGAGCTGCATTCTGTATCGGCTTGTGGAATGCGCAGGGGAGCATTTTCAGTATCAAGGGAAAAGCTTCCATCGGCTAGGGTACCGTTGCTTAAGTGGATACCGTTCGAGCCGTTGGCATCTTCGATGCGCAAATCACAGGTGGTACATGAGGTATTTCCGGCCAGCACGGTGCATTCAGCCGTATTGCGAATGGTCATAGGAATGCTGACAGCGGTATTGGCATCATAGCTTCCCAAGACAAGTGGTGTGCTTTCGGGGGTTGAGCAAACACCTTGAATGCAAGTGGTCTCGATGGTGGTACCGGGTGCTTCTCCAAAGCTAATGCTGATATCGGGTGATCCGCTTGACACGCCATTGGCTAATACTCGGAGCAGTTTTTGAGTTTGACTTCCAGCGACAATGCGTAGGTCGGCCATGGCGCTTCCCTCAGCTAAAGCCTGAAACGGTACGCCCAGGATTAATGATTGTTGAGGCGCGAGGGTTTGGGGAAGCGTAAGCAATGTACGGTTGTTCCAGTCGCCAGCGGGAAGCCATTCAAGCATTTCCCAGCGGTCACCGGTTTGGTTGTTGATATCGTAATTGGCTTCACGAAGTTCGATGGGGCGCTGACCATCATTCTCAAGCTTAAACCAAGCGGTATATGTTTCTCCGGCTCCAACATCGCCAAGATCAATTTCTACAAGCTCGTTGGATTCGTTGGCTACTTGCATTGTGCCATTCCAAGCGCTGGCTTGAAGTGATTCTGGAATACCAGTGAGGATTTCTCGGTCGCTGCAACCAATGAGTGAAACCAGCAAAAGTCCAAGACAAGATAGAGGGGCAATGTTTTGAAAACGGGGCATAAAATTCGTTCTCCAAAGCTATCGGCGCGGTGGGGACATCGGTGGTCGTCCTTGCTCTTGGACCCACCGAAACCGTGCCAGGGCTGACAAAGTGAGCGGTTACTGAAGTGCTTTGAGGATTGACGATGAAACCGAAATGGACAATTGATCGATCCGCAAGAGACCTATGCATTGAGTGCATAGCTAAAAAGTTGGGTATGCATACAGAGGTAGACCGACTGTGCAATCGGTTAATTCTCTCATGATATCAGATGTTTAAGCAGAGCTTTGGCCGATGGTTTTATTTGCCGTTGGTTCCAATGATTCCGTTGGTGCCGATGATCCCATTGGTTCCGATGATTCCGTTGGTGCCAATGATACCGTTGGTACCAATGATACCGTTGGTGCCAATCAGCCCGTTGGTTCCAATGATGGCTGCATTTCCGAAACTTTGGACGCCTTTTGGTGTTTCGAGATTGGCATCACTTTCGGCACCGAACACATCCTCGTCCGGACCGCTCTCGTCGTCGAAGACGATGTTTTCAAACTCTGGGTCGTAGTCAATGCCGTTTTGGTAGACCAAACCATATTCACCCTCGACTTCGGGATTGCCAATGCCAACATTCTCAATCGAGAAGTTCGGCTCGATGCCATTGGCTCCACCATCAAGAAAGAGACCAACACGTGGTGTATTCGTGATGGCGATTTCTTGAAGTGAAATCTCTTCTTGGATGCCTATCAGAGCCAGACCGTCGCCAATTTGAAAAATTTCCATGGCATCGCCAATGGCGGGGCGAAGCCGTGTTTTATCCACGGTCAGGGCACTTAGACTCACGCTTTGAAGGCCAACTGCGAGCACTCCGGCCCCTCGGGCAGACTCAATCAAGGATGTGGAACCGCCGGTGGAAAGCGTACCGGCGTAAGCTTCGCGGGCAATGGCGATAATTCCAGCCCAGTCTGAATCCTGAACCAAGAGACCATCGTGGTTAGAATCGGATGCACTTTGAACAAATCCTATTTCGCGAACTCTTTGAATGCTTACACTGCGGGTGGTGAGTGTGGATTGATCCGCTGCAATCATGCCAATGCTTGGCATGGCAAAGCCAATTTTCCTTCCTGAGAGGCCATCTGAAATACGAACGGTGTCTAGATTGATATCACTTTGTTCTACCAGCAGACTGGCTCCGACGCAGTTCTCGATGCTTCCGCCGGTCCAATTGCCTTGGGTGTCATAAAGTATCACTCCAAACCCGCCAATTCCGGACACATCAAGAGTCTTGATATCAACGGTTCCAAAAGCGGATACCAAACCGATGATGGCATGTTCCGCACCATTGATTTCTTCACCCAGTTCATCGAGTAGAGGATCATCTGCGCCACTGATGGGCCCTTGAATGTTTACGTTATTGACTGTGAGATCGATGTTTTCTGTGGCTATCCCGAAACCGCGTTCAACATCGACCGTTATATTTTCAAGAGTGAGGCTCGCAACGCCGTTGCCTTCGAAGGCGACGATGCCGCCCATTTCTGAGTTGATACGCAAGTTGCGAATGGTGCTATCGCCGGTGATACTATCCAAGATCAGCCCAGCAGATTCCGATGCTGTGATTCTGGCGTTGTTGCCATCTAGGCTGACGCCCGAGGGAATTTTAAAGGTTCCTTCAAACGTACCATCAACATCTAGGTGAACTGTTTCCCCAGGGTTCGCCTGACTTAGGAGGGTATCCAGCCCCTCTGCGTTCAAGGCGTAGGTGATCCCATCCGTGCTCTTGGTGTTCGAGTCGCCAGTTGTACAACCCATTAAGAGCGCAACCAGCAAAGACCCCAAAATTCTCATAATCGTGTACCCCCTTGATATGGAAACAGGATATGGGTGTCTTCGTCAACGGCCTATCCACCCGAGACCGAATGGATTTTGTGGAAGCCACCGACCATGTAGGAGAACATCACCGCAGCAGCGACGAATGCCCACATTCAAATTCATTTAGAGTCATGCTTTTATGAACTCATGACGAAGTATTTGACCTTCTGTGCAGCCCTCTTGATGGGTCTGCTTACTTTGGGATGTGAGTCCGCTCAAGATGAGCCAACCACTGAGACCGTGGAGCCTACCACCGGGTCTGATAATGATGAGGTGCTTACGCAGCCTGGTTTTGAGCCAGCTGAGCCCGAACTGCCTACCTTTGCAAATTGGGAGATGGTCACAGACTGTCCATTAGGAACCATGCCGCTCTTGGGACAAACCGGTTGCCACCCCGTTGGTCGGGCGTGTCCTGAGGGGGATTGGCCTGAGGAGCTACCCAATGATGTGCCTCTACTTTACGTTCAGCCTGGTGGCACCGGTGACGGCCTCTCTCCCGAAAATCCCATGGGCAGTATTCAACAAGCTTTGGAAGCAGCGTTGCCCCAAAGCTGGGTCATTCTATCGAAAGGGGAGTACACTGAGCCGGTGGTTTCGAATCGAGACGTTAATATCCGAGGTGCCTGTGCCACCGAAACTTTAATCAACCCTATATTTACCGACGATGAGCAAGCTCTGCTTGATTCACTCAGTCTGGAGTTAACCGAGGATTTTGTAGCCGGTGTTCGGATAGAAGGCGAGGGCGACCGACGCTTTGAGGATATTGGATTTCAAAGTAATGCCATTGGTATTTCCATTGTAGATGTGGTTGGGACTGTAACCCTCCAGGGAATCTGGGTTCACGACGCCGTACTTTTGGGAATTGGTGTAGCGGGTAGCCAAGTAGATATCGACTCCATTGCGGTGACGGGTGTCCGCCCAACCCAAGCGGGCACTGCTGGTGCAGGGATGTATTCGGTGTTGGGCTCTACCATCAATGTTGCATCTTCATACTTCTATCAGAACTGTTTCATTGGGTTCGGTATGAAAGATCAAGGAACCCAGGTTAGCGCGACCGACTTGATTGTTCATGCGTCCAGCCCTTATCCAGACGACCATCCTGAGTTTGCCGGTAGCTATGGGTGGGGCATCCAGGTTTTTGACGGGTCCAGTTTTACGGGCGAACGTATCCTTTCCCAGGACAATCAGGGGGCGGGATTTGTGCTGTCCGGGGCAGCTCCTTTGGCCGAGGCCACCATCGATGATGTTGTCGTGCGTGGCACAACGTCCGATGTGAATTTTCGAAATATCTACACGTGGTCGGGCGTTGAGATGGGCTTTGGGCTCGAGGTGTGGGGTGGCCGTATGAATATGTCTCGGGTGTTATTGGAGAACAATCAGACAGCAGGCATGTTGGCCACTGAAACACCGCTTCCGTGTTCATTGGCGGGACTGAATTGCGATGAGACTTTCGTGGATGCCACAGACCTTACCATCCGCGGCACCCTTCCTGATAGCCGTGGTTATTACGGTATTGGAATGGCGGTATTTGACGGTGCTGAAGTCAACGTTGAGCGTATTCTTGTTGAAGACAATTCCTATTTTGGAATTGGTGCCTGGGATGGTTTTAGGGCGCCAGCAGAGACTACGACCGCCATCAATATGAAGGATTTGCAGATTCTGAATACAATGGATTCTGAGGGAAATGAAGGTACCTTTGGAGATGGCTTGATTGTGGCCTACGGGGCGAGTGCTGTTTTGGAAAACTTTATTATCCAAAACAATGCCCGAGTAGGACTTTTGGTTGGCGGTAAATCATCTAGTATCGAGGCCACTGGTGACTTCAATATCGGCGCACTCAGTGGCAATATTATTGGGGTCAACATGCAAACAGCTGAACTTAATTTTGATGCTAACTTTACCGATGTTCTGGTTTACGACAATGAGGTCGATATCAATCAAGACGAAGTCGAGATTCCATCTTTTTCACTTCTTGATTACTGATTCTTGAACTCTTTAGGTTTTCTTTTTTCTCTTTGGGAAAGATTCAAATAATCCCAAAACGATAATTTTGAACAGTTTGATTCAAAGCTGGCGCACGTTTTGAACGTTTTAGATTTTTGACGATCACGACTTCATTCTCGTTATGAAATTAATCTACTTTTGGGTTGATAAATGGACTCAGCTCGATCATGTGCAATTCATATTGATACAGTAATCGAGGATGAGAAAATGAGAATATCTAATATTTACAGTTGTTTATTGGTCTTTTTGGGGCTTTTGGCTTGTACGCACCAGGGGGCTCAGCCCGAAGCAAGCCATGCTGCCCCGGCCCTGGCAAATCAAGAAAGTACTTTAGAGGCAGGGGCTCAAGAGCCCTTGTGGGATTCGTTTAAGGTCGAGCAGAACCCATCGCCGCAAG
>CAZZDT010000052.1:0-10696 GCA_964652435.1 uncultured Bdellovibrionales bacterium | reverse complement strand
AATCGATGCACACAAACTTATCGAAGATTTGATGATTGCCGCCAATGAATCAGTCGCCACTTATCTTTTGATGAAAAAAGTTCCTGGGATGTATCGTATTCACGAGCCACCCAAGGTGGAGAAGCTTAAGCCTTTGAAAAAGTGGGCCAAGCGTTTGGGCATTCAGTTTGATTGGAAGCGAGCCGAAGAGCCGGCAACACTGGGTAATTTCATTGCTCAGCTTCAAGAGCATGATCCTGCTGGTGTCGTCCAAATGCTTCTCTTGCAGTCTCTACCGCAAGCCAGGTATTCGCCGGAAAATGAGGGCCACTTTGGTTTGGCGTCAATCGCTTATCTGCATTTTACCTCTCCGATTCGACGTTATCCGGATTTATTGGTGCATCGTGCTTTGTGGCAGATGTGGAGAAAAGAAGGTCCCGTCGAAGAACTTGAAGAGCACGCGCGCAATACGTCGGCGAAAGAGCGACGAGCAGTCGCCGCGGAGCGAGATGTTACGCAGCTTATGGGATGCTTTATTGCCAAGAAGCATCTGGGCGAGTCCATGACGGTAACGGTTATGGGTGTTCATGAGGTGGGAGCATTTGTTCGCGCCAATGAGCTTTTTGTAGAAGGGCTCTTGCCCATTGAGTCGGTGGGGCGGTTCTTCAACGACTATTTCGAGTGCGAATCAGAAGATGGCCTACTGCGAGGCCAGAAGAGTGGCAAAGTCATCAATATGGGTGATGAGCTTGAAGTGGTACTTGCTCAGGTTGAGCCAAGTGTTCGGCGGATTAATTTTGCGATGGATGAAGAGGGCGACACTGAAAGACCAGCATCCACTCCCACCATGAGAGCGCTGCAAGGTCGCAAACCCCGATTATCTCAACGCCAGGAACAACGTAACCGCGCGAAAAAAGGCCGTGGTGGTTCTAAAAAACGTGGTGCAAAAAGCAAATCGCGAGGTAAGGGCGGAAGAAAGTAAACTTTCGCTATTGAAGCCAGTCGGTATTGTATTCACCACTTTGGTGCGACGCCACATCTAACATGGCTACCAGCATGGAAGCTCTTTTTTCAATTTGAGATGATTCAAGCAAGGCTTGTTTGTCGCTGGGGTCAAAAGGCGCACCCATGGCTACCACGTTTAGCAGTTCTTCGTCTTCAGCTTTTCTAAGTTCGGGCCAGGAGATCTTCATCGACTGGCTCTCTGCGTAGGCTTTAAGTTTCTCGAACAATTTATTTCGGTCTAAGAATCCAGGTACCGGCGGACAAAGGTCTTCGAGAAAGTTTTCGAATCGTGGCGCTACCATTCTAAAGCCACCTTCGGCCATCGGTAATTCCTCTTCGATCTTGAATCGACATACGCCGGTCAATATGAGGAAGTAGCGACCGTCTTCGGTTTGTTGGCAAGAGCTGATTTTCCCTAGACAACCTGTGTCGTAAAGTGCTGGCAGATCTGAGTAATCATTCATGTCTTTGGGTTGAACCATGCCAATCATTCCAGAGTTCTTAACTGCATATTCCACCATGGCTCGGTAACGCGGTTCAAAAATATGCAAAGGCATATTGGCTCGTGGTAATAAGAGACACCCCGTCAGTGGAAATATCGGCAAAAGATTGGGGGTGTGAGAGAGCTGCAAGTCAGGCTCCTTCGCGCAGTGAAAGGTTCCTAAGATAGTAACAGAAGAGGCAGAGGCTGGGTAAGTATTTTAGCGCTTAATCGGAGTCTCAAGAATGTAGGGACATGTCTGTTTTTGTCAGTTGCTGCGCAGTACCAGCAGTGGTTGACATGTTTCGAAGTCAGGCTGCTGGCATTGGTCCGTCACGATACAAGCCGTGTAAGCATCGACGCTATCGGCAGTAAATGGTGCAAGCATCCGTTCGCATATATCAGCGGATTCGTCGAAGCCTAGTTCAACTTCACAGGTTGTCGCATATTGAATCAAAGATTCGCATGCGTTTTCTGCGTGAGAACGATCGACAAAGCGAAGTTTCGCCATGCAATCCAGGCGTAAAGCGAAGTCGTCGCAAGCTACCTCTTGCAGGCAATTGCCGTAGGTCAAAAGGCTAGCAGAGGTAAAGACCTGAGTTTGGGCGAGGCACGAACCAATATCTTGTGCGTCCACCGCTAAGTAGCCAGTTGTTTGCCCTTCACATTGTTCTTGCCAATCCATGATCAAGCCACACGCCTCAAGGGCATCGGTGATGCTTCCAGGGACCACATACCTTTGGCATTCAGCGTACCGGTTGTCGGAACTGGTTGGACAGCCGGGTTCCATCATGCAGTTTACCCAGGCCGTGAAGACTTCACTGGTCAATCCTTGGCTGGCATCGTTGCAATTGTCACCGGTCCCAGTGGGTTCCAGCCCACAGGCGGTAGACCAGAGTCGGTATTGAAGACAGGGGTCTTCGTTGGCACTCGCTACATGTGTCTCTTGGCAAACTTTTGGGGCTGTAGCGTCTGAACAGTCAGATGCGATAACGCATGATGCATATGGGTCGAATACTTCGGGACTCAGTTCTTGACGAACGGCTCCACATAAAGCGTCCTCACGTTCTACGTAACGTGATTCCATGCCACCGCAGTTTTCGGCGTGGGCCTTGAGATTGTTGCAGGTACTGGTTTCACAGCCCTGAAGTAGCCATAAAGCGGAGATGAGTAGAATCAGGTTTCGCATGCCAGACCCTAGCACTTCTTGATTCTAGATTTCTAGGACCTGAGAGCTCTCGGCCAGCTCTATGTACAGTTTTTCTCAGGTGCAGCTTGTACTGATGAAGAACTTGGCATTTATTAGAGCTATGGATGTTCGACTTTTCCATGCCTTCCCTGATTTCGTGAAGAGTTTGCGGGAGCAGTCTCGCCTGAGTCAGCGTGATTTTGCCAAAAAGCTAAAGGTTTCATCAGGTTATGTGGGCCAGTGGGAGATGGGAGTCTCACAACCTGCGGACGAGATGTTGGAGAAGCTTTGTGCTGAATTCAAGATCAAGGATGTGGAGTACGTGAAGCGCTTGGCTTTTGCTCAGCGTTCCCCGGCTTGGCTTCGTGAGTCGATTGTTCATTATCGTCGTGAAGGAGATGGTCCTCAGGTCTTGTCTGATGTGGAGCGACGTATTTTAGAATCGGTGCGCCGCTTGGAGTCTAAGGATCAAGAACGATTGGTCGACCGCGTGGCCGGTTGGGTAGACGCTTTGACCTCTCATCATTAGTGAGAGTTTAGACTCCAAAAAAAAAACGGGCTCTTTCCAAATGGAAAGAACCCGCTTTCGAATGACTCTAAGTCAGAATCTTAGTTGCCAGCAGCAGTCTTTGCTACTTCAGCTGCGAAGTCTTCGCTTCGCTTCTCAAGACCCGCACCCAGTTCGAAACGAACGTAGCGACGGATGCTGATTTTCTCGCCGATTTTACCAACGAGTTCATTCTGAATTTCAGCAACAGATTGCTTAGGCTCTTTGATGAACGGCTGGTCCATCAAGCAGATTTCTTTGAAGAACTTGTTGATACGTCCTTCAACGATTTTTTCAACAACGTTGGCTGGCTTGCCTTCGTCAGCGATTTGAGCAGCAAGAATTTCTTTTTCTTTCGCTACAATGTCAGCTGGTACTTCTTCACGGTTGAGGTACTGTGGGTTTGCTGCAGCAACGTGCATTGCTACGTCACGAACAAATCCTTGGAAGTCTTCGTTACGGCCAACGAAGTCAGTTTCACAGTTGATTTCAACCAGAACACCAATCTTACCACCGCCGTGGATGTAGCTACCTACGAGTCCTTCAGAAGCGATACGACCCGCTTTCTTTGCGCTTGCCGCGAGGCCAGACTTACGAAGTGCTTCAAGAGCTCCGTCAAGGTTACCACCTGCTTCGTTAAGTGCTTTTTTACAATCCATAATGCCAGCGCCAGTCTTAGCGCGAAGTTCTTGAACTTGCTTTGCAGAAATTGCCATTTCGATCTCCTACCCAATTGTTTGGGGTGATGACTAAGGGGGAAAGAATGGGCTCGTAGAGCCCAATCTCGAAGTTTAATTGATTATGCTTGAGCTTCAGGCTTCGCTTCTTCAGCGGCAGCTGCAGGCTCTTCTGCTTTTGCTTCGGCTGCGGGTGCAGCTTCTGCAGGAGAACGAACAACTTCAACCTTAGGTCCACCGTCTTTGCCAGCTGATTCACGTGGCTTACCTGGAGCAGGTGCACCTTTAGAAGCTGCCTGAGCTTTTGATTCGCGCTCAGTCAAAGACTTTTGGAAGTACTCAGCACCTTCGTTACAAGCAGCCGCAGCAGCTTGGATGAAAATGCGAATCGAGCGAATTGCATCATCGTTTCCTGGGATGATGTAATCTACGTTTTCTGGATTACAGTTGGTGTCAACGAGAGCAACAACTGGAATTCCAAGCTTCTTAGCTTCAGCAACTGCGATGTGCTCTTTCTTTACGTCAACAACGAAAAGTGCACCAGGAAGCTTAGCCATGTCCTTGATACCACCAAGGTTCTTCTCAAGCTTTTCCTGCTCACGCGTCAGCTTAAGAACTTCTTTTTTGGTCAGCTTGTCGAATGTTCCGTCTTCAGCCATCTTCTCAATCTTGCGAAGACGATCGATACTTGCGCGAACAGTACGGTAGTTGGTCAAACATCCACCCAGCCAGCGATGATTCACGAAGAATTGACCAGCTGCGGTTACGTGCTCCTGGATAACATCTTGTGCTTGACGCTTGGTTCCTACGAAAAGAACTTTTTCGCCGCGACCAGTAACTGCTGAAAGAAAGTTAGCAGCCTTGTTGAACATTGGAACAGTTTGCTGAAGGTCGATGATGTAAACACCGTTACGGGCACCGAAGATGTAAGGCTTCATTCGGGGATCCCAACGGTTGGTTTGGTGGCCAAAGTGCACACCGGCTTCAAGCATTTCACGCATAGTGAGTGTAGACATTTTTTTCTCCTGAACGGTTTTTCATCCGCCTGGTCTTATGTGGTCGTTTTGCTAAGGTTTTTTGCCTAAGCACCGCCCGACCATCTGCCCAGACGTGTAAGTTCACTTCGCCAACATGACGAAGCCGCGCCGTCGTAGCATAGGCAATCCCCGTTGGCAATCGATTTGGGAGCGTCAATTTGGGCAGAAAGTGCCTATTTTTGGGGTGGTTAGCGCAACGATCGGATGATTCTAGAGGCCTACCAAGCCATTTTGCCTAAGTTGCGCTTGTTTCGGGCCCTAAAACTGGTCTTTGGGGCCTTATTAAATTTTGCACCAAGCCGCCGGCGCAAAGTATAATCAATCCCATGCTACTGCAATCTAAAGGCTTTTTGGCCCATCGAGGCATTCAGAAAACATTGGGGCACGTGCTTGTCATGGTTTTTCTCTGCTTGGCCCTGCCCGCAACGGTTTGGGCTTCCGGCCCTCGGATCGTTTTGCTTCCGAATCAGATGTCCGGTGGCCCTGATGTGGCAACTGTTTCTAAAAATTCACTGGGGCCAAAGCTTTCGAAAGTGGCGCAAGTGGTTCCTTACGCAGCTTTTGTAAAAGCGGGGCGTAAAGCAGGAATCCGCAGTGGTAAAATGGCGACCGCCAAAGCCATCAAGCGGGTGGGTAAGAAGCTCGATATTGATTTGGCAATCATTGTTGAAGGTTTTGTGAAGGTAAAGCGCGTCGGTAAAAAGCGTCGTAAACGTAAGCGCCCCTATATGCGGGTGGCGATGATTCAAGTTGCCAACGGTAAGCTGCTGTACACCAATACGTGGGCCGTGACTGGCCGGGTTACGCCAAATGATATTGCGTCTGTGGTCGCTGCGTTGACGCCAAAAATTCAAAAACACGCCCCAGCTCGGCCTCGGCCGGCAAAAGCTGACCAGGAACCCGTAGCAAATTTGCCGGTGGTTCCTGCTGTGCCAGAACCGGTGGCTGAACCCGTGGCCGCGTCGCCTCAGCCAGCGCCGGTGGTTCCGGCTGTAGCTGCACCAGTCACTCGACCTGAACCCGTGGAAGAGCCTCCACCACCTCCGCCACCTGAGCCAGAGCCGAAAGCACCTCCGGTTCCAGAAGTGTCCGAAGTCGATACCCAAACCGCACCGCCTCCAGCGGAAGATCCCTGGGCCGTTCAGGGCTCACAATCCAATGCGGCAGATCCATGGGCAACTGGCTCGGGGTCAAATGCTGCTGAAGCAGATCCTTGGGCAACACCGTCTTCAGCAAATGATGATCCTTGGTCCACAGGCCAAGAGAGTGCACCCGCGCCACAGCAACCGGCGTCAGATTCTGAGAATCCTCCGGCCAATGAATGGGCACAGCCTTCACAGGATGCAGGCGCAGCTTGGGGTGACGATGGTGGTGGACCCATAGCTTCTCGCAGAGACGACGACCCGGATTATGGTCCCGCCTTTCGACGGGCCATTCGGTTTATGGCCGGTGCCGGAGCAGTCAGACGTGAAGCGGCCATTCCAGATCCCGATGTGGAAGGCCAGTCTAAGATTTCCTATGGATTGGGTGGTGGTATCGGTAGCTTTAGTCCCGGTGGAGTTGCCTCGTTGGATATTTATCCACTGCGATTTGCCGACATCGGAGGCATTCTCGGGGGCTTTGGAATCACCGTCGATTTTAGTTTCTTTCCACGCTCTGCTTATGAAACCGATAGCTCGGGCAACGTTGTTGGTGATCCTATCACCAGTAACGTGATGAGTTTGCGTGGTGGTTTGCTTTGGGATTTCGCACTATGGGAAGAGACCACTGCACCTCAAATTGGGGTTGTGGCTGGGTATCACTATTATACTTTTCCACTGGATAGTGGGGCATTTCCGGGCGTTGAGTACACGGGGCCTTATTTTGGAGCGAACTTTCAATTACCGATGTCTGAATCCTTTCAGATTGTCTTAGCTGGCGACATTACCATTCCAATGGCACCGGGCGGCGGCACATCCGCGTTGGGCTCATCTGGCACGGGATACGGTTTTGGGAGCACTGCTTCTATGGTTTACAGCCTGTTGCCGGCTACCGGCGTTCCCATCGAGTTTGAGCTGGGGGGCCGATACGATTCATACAACTGCAGCTTTGAAGGTCAAACCAGCTTGGGTGGCAATGTTGAAGTGATGGAAGATGTGGAATTAAGAGATGTATCCTGGTCTGGCTTCTTTATGATCGGGTTCTCACTTTAAGAATCGTTATTTTGTAAGATCCAAAAATGCAGTTTCAAGGCTGGTACCCCTCTGGATACCAATGACCGGTGTGTTGTGTTCAATGAGAATTTTCATAGCTTCTTGAATGATGCTGGATGCTTTGCGTTCTTGGGCGAAATAGACCGTAAGATTATTTTCGTTTTGGACCAAATTATCTTGGCCAAAATGAGCACCCAGTGCATCCATGGGGATGGTGGCTCCTGCTTCAAATTCGATGCTGATTTCAGCTGCACTTCGAGTGAGGTTGGCTATGGTTCCAATGGCTTGGGTTTTGCCGTGGTCTAAAATAGCCCCGTGGGTACAAATTTCTTGAATATCAGCTAGGTTGTGACTGGAAACGAGAACCGTTGCTTGAGGGCTTTGAGCAGCTATCAAGTCTTTTACCCGTCGAGCATTTTGTGGGTCGAGCCCAGCGGTAGGTTCATCCAATAAGAGAAGTTTGGGTTTTCCCAGAAGTGCTTGGGCCAGACCCGCTCGTTTTGTCATGCCGTGAGAGAGTTCATTGCCGCGTTGTTTGGCTGCGTCTTTGAGGCCTACGGCTTCTAAAACGCGATCGGCTTCTCGGCCGCATTCTATAGGACCCATACCCATGAGAGTTCCCATGTGTTTGAGTGTTTTTCGCAGAGAGAGTTTTGCCGGTAGAGCTGCATCTTGGGGCAAAACACTTACTTGCCCTCGTAGTTTGTACAGCTCTGCGGGGGTGTGGTTTAGAACTCGCACCTGACCACCGGTGGGTTTAAGCCAACCACATAAAATGCCAAACGTTGTACTTTTGCCCGCGCCATTGGGACCGAGGAGACCAAAAACGGCACCTTCGGGAACCTCAAGGCTAAGTCCATCTAACGCTTGCACGCTGCCATAGCGTTTGGAGAGTCCGTCGGTAATCAGTGCGGTGCTCATAGGTCTCTCCCGGCTAAAGTGCGATCCGCGAGGAACAAGAAAAACAAGCCGAATCCAATGTAGGCACCTAAGCTGGTGAGGATATCTACGGTGGACACCAACCATAAACCTGTTTCATAATGAGATGGCTTGAGGTACTCCAGAAATGGCATGTCCAGCCAGCCACTGAGTGCTCCGAGAATATTAAGCGCAAAGAGTATGAAAATGGTGATGACCAATGCACTAAAGGGTTGGCGAGCGATGCTTGATGCAAAAGTTGTTATAGATAGATAACAAAAGCCAACTGGAATCAGGAGCGCCCAGGAAAGAAGTAAGCCGGGAAGGGCTAAGCTTATATCTAGGGACTCCAACATACTGATACCCAGAAGCAAAAGGCATCCTGCGTTGATAAAAGTGATACTGGCATAAAGTAGCATTTGGGCCAGTGTCTTACCGATTAGAGTTTCTCTACGGCTTACCCGAAGCAGTTGGTAGCAAATGGAGCGATTATTCAGGTCTCCTACAACATGGTCAAAGCTCGTCATGAGAATCAAAAATGGGAGAAAGATAAGCGATGCCCAGAGAAAGACCGGGAGAATAGGGGAATCGATCAACATGGGGTTGAGCAGCTCTTGAGGAGCGCCCACAAAAAAAGCGACCATTTTTTCGTAAGCTTGGTCACCAATGACTGAAATAGCGCTTGCGGCGTCGGCGGCGCTGGCTCCTTGCTGAATGAAGCCTTCTATAGCCTGCTCTTCGATTTTACTAATGCTGGCAACATAGGCCACACTACCGAGAATCCCACTGGCGAGATAAAGCCCAATGACCATCAACGCCCGGCGGGTGGCTACGGCCGATTGAAGTTCGTAGACAACGATTTCAAGAATATTGCGAATCACGTTTGCAACCTAACTCTATCAAGATCATGGGAACGATATTCAGCGCCTTTACTTAGACGGTTTTACGCCTGAAGTCATCCGGACGCTGCTTGGATATATTGTATTCAGTTTAGGTTTAGCTGCCCAAAGCAGCTTCAACGACATCGGAATAGACGCTGGCGACTTCGCGCGGCGTTCGGGTGGAGTTGAGTTGTGCCTCAGGCACCGTATTACTGGCGGAGGCTGTTTTGAATTCAGTGAACTTCAGCCCGTGCGCGGTCGATACCACAACAACTCGGTTGCCTTTTTGAATGTAGCCCTCTTTTAGTCCTTGCTGCAGACCGGCTACGGCTACGGCAGTGTGCGGACAAAGATAAAGTCCACGTTCATCCGATAAGCGAGCTGCCTCGGTTAACTCTTGCTCAGATACTGACGCAACTTTACCATCACAGGCTTTGAGTGCAGTGACCGCTTTTGGAAAAGAAACTGGGTTTCCAATACGGATGGCTGAGGCTTGTGTGGCTTGAGCCTGAAGCGGTTCGAGGGGAGCAAAATCTTTTTCATAGCTATGAAAAAGTGGGTTTGCTTTTTCGGCTTGGGCTACAAGAACTCGGGGCAGCTTGTCGATGATGCCTGCGCTCTTGAGATTTTCGAACCCTCGGGTCAAGGCGGAAACGTTGCCCAGGTTGCCACCAGGAATGACGACCCAGTCTGGGATCTCCCATCCGAGTCCTTGGCATATCTCTAGGGCAACTGTCTTTTGGCCCTCGATGCGAAGACTGTTTTTTGAGTTTGCAAGGTAAACGCCTTGGTCAATGCAGAGCTTTTGGACGTGTTCCATACAACCATCAAAATCTGTATCGATGGCAATGACCCGTGCGCCGTGGGCCAAGGGTTGAATCAATTGAGCGGCGCTGATTTTTCCAGATGGTAGCAATACCAAGGTTCGAATCCCCGCCGCGGCGCCATAGGCGGCCAGTGCGGCTGATGTATCTCCGGTTGATGCACATGCGACGGCTGGGATGTCTTTGCCGGATTTTCGAAGGTGATTGACCTGAGAGACCAAGACGGTCATTCCGAGATCTTTGAATGAACCAGAGAGGGTATGGCCGCATTGTTTGGTCAGAAGTTCAACGCCAAGTTCTTCGCTGAGTCGGGGAGCGGTCGTGAGAGGGCTGGCTCCTTCTCCAAGCGAGACAATGTCTTCTTCGGGAAGATCTGGAAGGATCCATTCGCGAAAGCGCCAAACGCCAGAGCCGTGGTAACCGGGACGACCCGCTGATCGGCTGTCGAAAAGGGCTTTCCATTCCTCGGCGCTTCGGGCCGTGAAAATGGCTGGGTCTTGGCGAACTTCTAATAGATCTCCACACTTAGAGCAGGAGTAGACAGCATCCCGCAGACTTTGTCGCTCGTCGCAGGTAATACATTGAAAATGGGCTTGTGTTTCAGACATGTGCAGAGACTACGCCGCAGTGCAGCAGACAATCAAGTCTCTAACCTTGTCTTTACACAAAGATCTCCTATACTGAAATAAGACCCCTGTGGCTCTATTGGCTTTAACCTCTTGCTAAATCGAGGTTTTACAGGCTAGAGGGAAGCTATAAGTTATAGAATGAGGTTGAAATCATGACGCTTTTACAAATCCAGCCAGCTGGCTCTGAAGTAGGACCAACTCTACCCATGCCTGTTCAAATCACTGAAAAGGCAGCGGAAATGGTTCGAAGTGCGATGGAGCAAGAAGAATTGGTAGACCATGGTCTACGGGTAGGCGTTACCGGCGGCGGTTGTTCAGGGCTTCAATATCTCTTGGA
>CAZZDT010000051.1:0-10786 GCA_964652435.1 uncultured Bdellovibrionales bacterium | reverse complement strand
GGCTACCGCACACGAGAGGTTGCCTGTGTTCCGCTCACCAATCGCAGCGGACAACTGCTAGGTGTTCTCCAAGTATTAAACAACAAACGCGGTGGACAATTTGACCAAAACGATATGGCCCTTCTTGATGCCATTGCAGTTCAGGTAGGCCACGCCGTCGAAAATGCAAAGCTGGCCCAGCAAGTCTTAGATAAAAACCAAGAGTTGGCCATCGCCAGAGCCCAAGCAGAAAGACGCAGCGCGGAACTCGATTTACTTTACGAACTCGAACAAGACGCTGCCCAGGCAACTGACGTGGAATCACTGATGGAAAGTGTCATCCATTGGACCAGTACACGCGTGAACTGTCTACAGGCACTGGTCATGTTGCACGGTTCCCATTTTCAAACTCTATTTTCAGTGAACACAAACGAAGAAGGCGAAGGCAAAGTTACGAAAGAAACTTTACAGCTAGAAGACCCGCTGCTCTGTGAAGTATCCTTAAACAAACCCTACCAAGAAAAGCCTGCTGCCGAATTCAAAGAAGTCGAAGCGATTTCATCGTCTATCCCAAGCCCTATAGAAACCATCGGGCTGGCAGCACTCACTCACGATAATCAACCCATTGGCAATATCATCGTCATCAATCCGGCTAACAACGAAAAAGACTCCGGCGCCTCCAACGAAAAACTACTCACTCTCATATCGGCTCAGGTCTCACGCTCCATTGCCATCGTCCGAGGCCGCACAGAACGCGCCGAGACAGACCGGCTTGCCTCCGTCGGTAGAATGTTGGCGGGTGTTGCCCACGACCTTCGTAACCCCATGACAGCAGTAAGCGGTTACGCCCAAATCCTAGCAACCGAAGAAGAAGAGGACGAGCGACAGTTCTTCAGTGAAAACATCGTTCGCAACATCAAAGAGATGACCGCTATGGTCAATGATGTCCTCTCCTACTCGCGTGGGGATTTCACTCTCAAGCCTTCACTGGTTGAACTCGAACAGCTCTCTGTCCAACTTCGCGAGGTTCTCGAGCCCATGTGTGCTCAAAGAAAAATCGAACTCACCATTCACTCGAGTCGAGATGTTATTTCTGCGGATTTGGCGAAGGTAAAACGTATTTTACTGAACCTGGGTAAAAATGCCGTAGACGCTCAGCTTCGTGGCGGAACTCTGACCCTGGATTTAAAATGCGTCGACGGCGCATTTCACGCCGCAATCATCGATACGGGACCTGGCCTTCCGGCTGAGGTTCAAGAAAATCTCTTTCGCCCTGTGATTACCAGAAAAGATGGTGGAGGAACTGGCCTGGGCCTATCGATCGTTAAAAGATTTGTCGATGACCACTATGGACAAATCAATGTTCAAACCTCTGATGAGGGAACTGTATTCAAGATTCAGCTTCCACGAGCAGAAACGGTTGACGCACCCGATGGGTTAACGCCATAAGAGCACCATGGCTCGCAAGAAGAAGAAAAAACAACAAAGCCAAGGCTCGTCCAAGCCGCGGGAAGAAAACTTCAACAATCCTTTTGCAGGATTGAAGCTTCCGTCAAAAGAAGACAAAAAAACCGCGCCAGCTCCACAAGAAAAAAAACCTGAACCTCCTGCTCCCAAGATCCCTGAGGTAACCCCTCCCGGCATCGACCCACTCGAAGCAGCGCTCTTTTTGCAAAGCATGGGCAACGTCGAGAAGGTCAAGCATAACAAGCCCAAGGTTGCAGGTCCTACTCCACTGGAAGTAGCTGAACTCGAAGACAACCTAGCCATGGCTGAACTTGAGTCCTTGGTGGGGCAGAGTCAGTCCTGGACCATCGAAGTGGATGACGACAAGCTCTATAAAGCGCGGGCTCCGGGTGTATCCGCTGAAATGGTCAAAAAGCTTCATAAAGGGGAAATCCCGCCCAATAAATCCATCGATCTTCACGGCATGACCCGGCAGGAAGCACATCAATTTGTTCGCCGCACATTGCTCGCAATCAGACGCGACGGACATCGTTGCCTCCACGTGGTGACGGGCCGTGGCCAAGGAACGTTCGATGGTCATGGCGTTTTGAAAGAAGCCTTACCCACTTGGCTCACCACCGCTCCACTCAATGCTCATGTTTTGGCGATAGCCACTGCTCCCGGCCGCTTAGGAGGACAAGGCGCCTACCTCATACTGATTCGACGTCCAAAGAAAATATGACTGCCGTCGATACCGTTGAAATTATTCTTTGGGCCTCGCTGGGACTTTTTGTTCTCGACGCGTTCACCGGCTTTTCATGCGCCCTCTTTATCTATCGATGCGTTGCTTGGGTCTTTATAAATCTAGAACTTCTCGCTTTGCGCATCATACGCTGGGTCGTTAAGCCAGAGTTTGTCGTTCAAGGTGATTGTTTACGTTGCGGCGCATGCTGCGAGCATATTGTTGGTGACCCTCCAAAGCTCATCAAAGAGACCAAACTTTTATCAATCTACCTAGCTTACCATCGTTTGGCGCATCGCTTCCGTCCCACTCACCGAGGCCCCAATGGGGAAGTCATCTTTTCCTGCGGTCATCTTCAAGATGACGGGCGATGCGGTATCTACCGATTCAGACCCCTGATCTGCCGGAACTACCCGGTGGTTCCTTATTATAGCGTTCCAGGGTTACTTCCGGACTGTACCTATACAGTCGCACCCCGCGTGGTGGCGAAGATGAAATCTCGAGCCAGCCTTCCAATCATCAATGCTCACGTAGCCGTTCATCACCCGACCAGGCTGGAGCCAGGCCCCAGTGCTCACGAAGACTTTCACCTCGTAGATCCCATCGGGGGAACCAAAGAGCTAAATTCTTGCACTGTCGATACAGCCGACTACAAGGTCGAACATGCGACCCATTCTGATGCTATTGCTGATCCTACTCTGCGTGAGCAACCAAAGCTGCAGCAAAAATCTCAACCCGATACTTAGTCACCGCATTGTTCCGCCCCAGGCTCCGACGAGAATCATCAGCCTTCGGCATTCCACTGAGCTTCAGCGACTTGTGGCCGTAGAATCAGCCCAACACCTTCTCAATGGCAAAGTTGAAGCCGCCGGCCTGCGCTTTGAACCCGATCCCATTGGTTTTGTTCGAGCTGCCTGGTGGAAAGCAGGAGTAGATTTATTTTCAACCAAAGAGTTTATCAATTCAGAGCTCAGCGGCATGGAGATCCTTTACCGTTCAGCAACCGCGCGTAAGGGACTGTTTCGAGAACATCCTCAACCAGGAGATTTGGTCTTTCTGGGGCCACCGAAATCAGCGGAGCAGAATCTGCCGACGCAAGTTGCCTTGGTGGAATTTGTCGATTTAAACGGTACCGTCTACGCCCTCGGTAGATTTGCCGAAGGTCCCAGTAGAATTTGCATGAACTTTAAGAACGACGACAAGAATTCAGAGGCCATGGTGACATCAGTCACAACAGCCTCATCAACCAAAATGCCAATGCATCGGCTATTTTGGGCTTTCGCACGACCGTATTAAAAAAGCTGAGCCAACGCAGTCAGGAAACCTCTGAATAAAGAAGCCCCTTACGAGCTAAAGCGCGAAGGAAACGACTCACCAAATTCTTTGTCGGGATGAAGTGCTTTCGCTCGGCCAATCAGCACAGTCTCGGCTTCCACAATGTTTGGATCTGGTACACAGCAATCCACTGGGCATACCGCCGCACACTGCTCTTCTTCAAAATGGCCAACGCACTCCGTGCATTTCGCAGGATTGATCACATAGGTATCATCACCCTCTGTAATCGCCTCATTGGGGCATTCCGGCTCGCATGCACCGCAGTTGATGCATTCTTCAGTAATCATTGTTGCCATAGTGTGAACCCTTTCAAGCAAGCAATATATTCATTCAATTGAAACACGCTCATCTCGTACCCGCAAGTAACGAGATGTTATTCACCGAGCAGTGTAAGTGCGCGCCTCACATCGCTGTATAGATTATCTTGGGCCGGTACAAAACCATTAATGTTCGTCGGTCCCCTTAAAACTTCACGCCCTACCGCATCCTGCGTGTTGAGACTCAGGATGGCCTCCCGAGCCTTGACCACAATATCTGGATGCAGACGGGCATTGGCGACGACCGCGTCATACGGGATCCGGCCACTTTTACCAATAATTGCAAGGTTTTGACCCTCTCCAGCTTTGCCTTTCATGATGTTGAAAGCCGAGGAGGATGTTGCACCCGCATCGACTTTGCCCGCAAGCACCCATTCAATGAGCTTTTCATGATCTCCGGCATACACCACCTCCGAGAAGAAGCTCCCCGGCTCTATTCCCAGCCCCTTCAACTCGGCCATCGGATACAAATAACCGCTGGTAGAAAGCTTATCTACAAACGCGAAGCGTTTTGATTGAAGAGACTTCAAATCCGGAATCCCCGCATCTGCTCTTGTGATAATATAGGCTGAATATGTCGTCGCCCCATTGGCAACCTGACTGGCCAGAAGCCTTAAACCCGGCTGTGCTTTCTTCGCTCGCACGTAACTTAGGGGAGAGAGCACGCCTAGGTGAACCTCTTTGGACTCAATCAACCGCACCATTTCCTCGTAGGACTCGACAATTCGCAGCCCGGTGGGGCGCCCCAATTTCTGACTCAAATAATCAACAAAAGGCTGGAATTCATCGGTGAGTAAACCCGCACCGAAGTATGGAGTTGATGCAAAAACGATCTTGTCTGGATTGAGCCATTGAACTTCCGGCTCAGGTTGAGTCTCCGCGGACACCTCCAACTTTGCCGAAGGCTTCACGTCACCTTGGCAACCCACCAAAGCCAAAGCGGTTACAAATACCACATAAATGAGTTGCCGAGGGTGTCTCATAGCGTCCTTATACGCAGGGGTGTTCAGAGAACCAACTCAGAGGTTAAAATATTTCACTTGAACCCACCGACATAAATTACGAACGCTCTGAAATAACCTCAGTCCAGGTTGAAACGCTGTTACGCCCCTTTTCTTTCGACAAGTAAAGCGCCCGATCAGCACAATCAATCAACTCGTGCTCGGTTGTAGCATCGGCGGGAAAAAAAGCAGCTCCTAGACTGGCCGTAACCTTTCCGCCGGGCTGCTTATCACCACCGGAAAAAGATGCAGATTCAATAGCAACCCGTAGCTTTTCAGCCGTTCGGACACCTTCTTCAGGGGAGGTATCCAGCAACATAATGATGAACTCCTCTCCACCATAACGACCAATCAAATCTGTTTGTCTCAAGGTTTGGAGCAGAAGCTGAGAGAAACTTCGCAACAACGCATCTCCCATAGGATGGCCATTGGTGTCGTTGTAATGTTTGAAATGATCCAAATCCAACATCAACAACGTAAATTGATGAACGGTTCGGCGACCTCGGGTCACTTCAAAGCCCAGCTGCGTCATGAAGTGACGCCGGTTACAAAGCCCCGTTAACTCATCTGTTCTGGCCAATGCCTCAAGGCGCGTATTGGCCTGTCTTAGCATCAAATTCGATTCCGCCAACTCTTGGGTTCGCTCCTCCACCAAAGTTTCTAAACCATGGGTATAATTCTGTATCTGCTCAGCCATTTGATTCAGCTGCCGTCCCAGTTGACCCAACTCATCACCGCGGTCACCGTCCGCAACCCGCACGTCGTGGTCACCTTCGCCAAAACGCTGAGCCATATTCCGCATGCGAACCACCGGCGTCATAACCATCGAAGATAAAATCCAGAAGGCTACAATGCCGGCCAAGAGTGCGATCACACTCGCAGCCAACATGAACCTCATTTTTCGTCGCTCAAGCTCTTGCTCAAGGCGGTCCAGTCGAAACCCCGCCACCAAGGTTCCCCACCGCAGCCCACTGATAACTGGTACCGCAACCTCAATGGCCTCTTCACCACTTAACCGAGTGGTCCGAAAACTTGCCCCGGAGCTTAGCGCCGCCTTTTTCATAAAGTCGTCGTCGAGAACCTTCTGAAAAAAACCAGCTCGAGTATCTGAGAGAACGCGGCGCTGAGAATCCAGAATGGTCAGATAGTAGATGTCCATTTCTCGAGCACTGTCCACAAATCCAGCCAAGTAATCGTCCAAAGTGGAAGAGTCATGGTTGGCCATCGCGATGCTGCAGGGAATGGCCAAGGAGCGCAAAAGTGCGATTCCTCGTTGAACCATTTGAGATCGGTAAATCTCTCTTTCTGCCTCAAAGCGAAAAAAACCACCCAACAAGAGCGCAGTTAAAATGAAACCCGTAATGGCGAGCCCTATTTTCCCACGCAATCGCACCAGAAATACTCCCTGAAAACAGATGTTTAATGGGTTTAATCACCACAAAGAACAATCATATCGAATTCTAAGATCAAGATCTGCTTTTCTCATATCTTCTCTCTGGGAACCGCTCGCGATTTCGTTGACAGAAACATCCCAGACTGGTAATCGACGCTTCCTCGTGCGGCGGTGGCGGAATTGGTAGACGCACCAGCTTGAGGGGCTGGCGGTAGCAATACCGTGGAGGTTCGAGTCCTCTCCGCCGCACCACTTCTTGACTCTAAGGTCCTTCCCAACAGCTCAAAGCTACCGGAAATGACCGGGACGATGCCTGACTTAGCTTCGGGCGACTATAGGCGAACGCTATGGAAATCATGCTTACAGTCCTTCATATTTTTGTATCGGTGGTACTGATCCTCTCGATCCTTCTCCAATCTGGAAAAGGCGGCGGAATGGGCGCAGCATTGGGTGGCGCAAGCACTCAGGTTTTCGGTGGCCGTGGCGCAGGAACGTTCTTGAGCAAGTTCACAACTGTGGCTGCTATTATTTTCTTCTGCACCTCGCTGACCCTTTCAATGGTCGGTTCTGACAACAAGTCAGTCATTAAAGAAGCTCTACAGAAAGAAACACCAGCCGCGGCAGCGGTAGATCCGGCACCAGCAGCAGCTCCAGCGGAAGCGGCTCCAGAAGCAGCACCTGAGGCAGCAGCGGCTCCAGCAGAAGCTGCGCCGGAAGCAGAAGCTGCACCAGCAGAAGCACCGGAAGCAGAAGCTGCCAAAGAATAAATAAGTCTTCGATGATTTGATAAAGGGCTTCCAGTAGAACAACTGGAAGCCTTTTTTTTTGTCTTAAGATCTAGCCTTCACAATATCGGCAAAAGAATCTGCTTTGAGACTGGCCCCTCCAACCAACACACCATCAATATCTGGTTGAGACATCAACTCCTGAGCATTTGCTGGCTTCACGCTGCCGCCGTACAGGAGCCGCATTCCAGCCGCTAAATCCTGCCCGACATAACGCAGGCGCTCGCGAATACCGGCGTGAACTTCTTGGGCTTGCTGAGGTGTTGCAACCTTACCGGTTCCGATTGCCCAAACGGGCTCATACGCAACAATCATATTTTCAAGGGTTGCCAAATCAAACCCTTCAATCGCCGCATCAAGTTGCTCTCCGACCACCTTCATGGTTTGGCCGGCTTCTCGCTCCTCTAAAGTTTCACCAATGCATAAAATGGGAATCAAACCAGCATCAAAAGCAGCTTGCATTCTGAACTTGGAACTCTCCAAAGTCTCGCCAAAAATCTGCCGACGCTCAGAGTGCCCCACCAAAGTATAGGTGCAGCCAGCTTCTTTAACCATGTCGGCACTGATGGCTCCCGTAAACGCGCCAGACTTTTCAAAGTGAATTTCTTGGGCACTCACGCAGATGTTTGAATCACTCAGCTTTTGAGCAACCGGCCATACCGATGTGTAAGTTGGAGCGATGATGATATCGCAATCCCGTACCTGGGAGACCAGTCGACGAAGTTCCGCCGCGGTTTCAGTTGCCTCAGCAACTGTTTTGTTCATCTTCCAATTTCCGGCAATCACATAACGACGCATGAAACTACTCCCTCAAGCTGGTTTAAGAATCAGCAGAGAGTACATCAAGACCGGGCAATGTTCCATTCTCTAGAAACTCTAAACTTGCTCCACCGCCGGTTGAGATATGACTCATCTGGTCTGCTTTACCGCTTTTCTCAACCGCCGCCACGGAATCGCCGCCACCTACAACGGTGTAGCCGTCACACTCGGCCGCAGCATCAGCAATGGCCATTGTACCTTTTGCGAAAGCATCCCATTCAAAAACGCCCATGGGGCCATTCCAAAAGAGAGAACCTGCTTGGCGCACTTTTTCAGTGTATCGCTCGCGTGTAACCGGACCGATGTCCAATCCCATCAAATCGTCCGCAATATGGTCATCGGCCAAAATTCTTGGCTTGGCGTCTTCGGCAAAATTGGTGGCAGCAACGTGGTCTACAGGTAAAAGCAATTCAACGCCGTGATGACGTGCTCTTTCCATGATTTCCGTGGCTGTGCGAAGCTTGTCTTCTTCTACTCTTGAGGCACCCACTTTAATGTCGCGAGCCTGCAAGAAGGTGTAAGCCATGGCTCCACCAATGCACAAAACATCAGCTTTCTTGAGCAGTGCATTGAGAACACCCAGCTTATCGCTCACTTTCGCACCACCAACTACCGCGACAAAAGGCTTGGGTGCGTCGTTGACCAACTTAGAAAGAGCGTTGACTTCCTTTTCCAACAGAAAACCGGCCCCTGCTTTTTCAACATGGCGGGCCATGCCAACAATAGAAGCGTGAGAACGGTGAGAGGCGCCAAACGCATCATTGATATAAATATCAAATGGACGCGCCAGGTCTCTGGCGAAGTCTGCATCGTTTTTCGTTTCACCTGCATGAAAACGAAGATTCTCCAAAAGCAAGACACCCTTTGTGCGCTTTTCTTTGAGCAAACCTTGGACACCCTCACCGGTACAATCATCGGCTAAAATGACATCCACACCCAGAAGCTCACTCAAACGTGCGCCTACGGGTAAGAGGCTATAATCTGAATTGTACTTTCCTTTTGGACGTCCCAAATGAGACGCCAAGGCCAGCTGTGCCCCCTCTTCCAAAGCATGCTGAATACTCGGCAGCGCCGCCCGCAAACGAGCATCACTTGTAACCACGCCATCTTGAATAGGAGCATTTAGGTCAAGTCGCATAAATACGGTGCGGCCACCTAAATCCAGATCTGTCATTTTTTGAAGTTGCATTATCCGAACTCAATTCCCTGCGCCAATGGCAGCTCTGTAGAGTAGTTAATAGTTTGTGTCTGTCGACGCATATAAGCTTTCCAAGAATCGGAACCAGACTCACGTCCGCCACCCGTTTCTTTTTCGCCGCCAAATGCGCCACCAATTTCAGCACCGCTGGTACCAACATTCACGTTTGCGATTCCGCAATCCGAACCCATGGCTGAGATAAAGGTCTCTGCATTGCGCATGGACTCAGTAAAGATTGCACTGGAGAGACCTTGCTCAACGCCATTTTGAATGTTGATGGCTTCTTCAAGCGTTTCAAATGTCATCACGTAAAGAATAGGAGCGAAAGTTTCATTCTTCACAACATCCATTCCAGGGTGTGCTTTCACGACCGCTGGGGTTACATAACAACCACCTTCATAACCTTCGCCTTCAAGTCTTTCGCCACCCATCAGGATTTCACCACCCTGCTCCGTCGCGTTCTTCAGCGTCGTCATCATTTGGTCAACAGCATCCGTATCAATCAGTGGTCCCATCATGGTGTTGGAATCAAGTGGGCTGCCAATACGAACTTGCTTGTACGCGTTAAGCAAACGCTCCATGAAGTTTTCTGCAATGTCTTTATGCAAGAGCAGTCGACGGGTTGTTGTACAACGCTGACCTGCGGTACCCACCGCGCCAAAAAGAACACCGCCCAAAGCAAGGTCAATGTTCGCATCATCCATAACAACCAATGCGTTGTTACCACCGAGTTCAAGGATGGACTTGCCAAAGCGCTCTGCAACCACTGCGCCTACTCGGCGGCCCATACGGGTTGAACCTGTGGCTGAAATGAGTGGCAAACGCTTATCGTGAATCATCCGCTCGCCCACAGGATCTGCGGTGGCAACCGTCAGACCCATTACACCTTCGTAACCATGATCGCCGAGAACTTGCTCCGCAATCTTCTGACAAGCAACCGCACACAATGGCGTCTTCTCAGATGGCTTCCAAACCATGGTATCTCCACAGATTGCTGCGAGATAAGCATTCCAAGACCATACTGCTACCGGAAAGTTGAATGCGCTGATGATGCCAACGGAACCCAGTGGATGCCATTGCTCAACCAAGCGGTGCAAAGGTCGTTCACTCTTAATATCGAGTCCATAAAGCTGACGTGAAAGACCAACAGCGAAGTCAGCAATGTCGATCATTTCCTGAACTTCACCCTCGCCTTCAGCAACAATCTTACTGGATTCAAGTGCCACCAATTTACCCAAAGCGGCTTTCTTGTCGCGAAGAAGCATACCCATCTGACGAATGATTTCGCCGCGCTTCGGTGCAGGAACCATGCGCCAAGATTCAAAGGCCTTAACCGTTTTATCAACGACCTTGTCATAGTCTTCTACGGTTGCCATTTGGACTTTAGCGATAAGCGAGCCATCAACCGGTGTTCGGCTCTCAATGATTTCGCCATTTGCAGTTGTCAAATCACCGCAGATGACACCGCTGTTAATTTCTTCGATTCCAAGTTCAGTCAAAAAATCCCGCATGATTTATCTCCATCCGCGTTCAAATAGGTGGTGCTACTTCCATCCTCAAAGCGGTGCGTTCATGCACTTACAAACTGACAAGGTCAAGCATATGCGGACGCTAAAAAAGGACGCTATGCGTCAAGCGGGGCAGTCGCCGGTTCGGTTGATCTAAAGCTGAATCAAAATGGTGGCAGATACTTGCCGGGCAGTTCCGGAGAATTACATTCCAACCGCACGTTGGGCTGGCTCCTCTTGAGTTGCTTGCTCTTCAACCTCGT
>CAZZDT010000050.1:0-10837 GCA_964652435.1 uncultured Bdellovibrionales bacterium | reverse complement strand
GATGGCGCTGCCTGCAGCATCATCGCCAGCTTTATTGATACGAAGTCCAGAAGACAGCTTCTCGATGTGTCCCGTCATCGCTTGGGCTGTCTTGTTTAAGTTTCTTTGTGCACGTAGCGAAGCTACGTTGGTTACAACTGAAATTGCCATAAAGGTTCTCCTAAAAAGTTATTCGACGTGTGCCTACGTCTTATTTCTGCCGGCATAATCTGTAAGCCCAACCCCACCAGGGCAAACTAATCATCTCAAGCCGACACCAAAACATCGTCGATGCTCTGGAGACCTTTAGGGATTTTTTTGAGAAACCTTTAATTCTAAAAAAAGCAATTAATCCGAGCGCTTAGCTCAAATCATGGCAGTTTCTAAAACTTATGTTGTACTTTTTTTTCGTTAAACTTCTGCAATTTTACGAAGTTCAGCCTCCGCAGCGGGCCATTTGTCAAATGCACGGATCAGGCTTTCCTCGATAAACGCAGCGACCTCTTCAGGATCCTCTGAGTCAATAACAACGGTCTCTAGAGTCCCAAGAGACTCACCGAGTGCATTGTCAAACTCGACAACGCTGGGACCTTGGTTACCAACAGAGGTACAAATCTGCTGCACCAGGCTTAGAAAAACCTGTAGATCATTAAGTGTGCCCCAAAGCATCGTTGCATCTTTATCCGTGCGGATATCGGATGCTGCCTTTTGCAAGTTATCGCACATGGCTTTAACACTGGGAGAAAGTACATCGAGGGCGCCCCGCAGCTTACTTTCAAGCTCTTCTAGAAGTGCTTGAATGTCGGCTTGATTGGGGTCAGCCTCTGTTTTTTGAATTTGGTTTGCTAGAGCTGAATCTGTCACAGCTACCTCCAATGATTAATTTACACTGAAGTACATGCATAGCCTGTGCCAACTGCCCCCTGCCCTTCAGAGCCCCCTTAAGCACCTGTTTTCATTAAGCAAAACAGGATACCCGTCAAGAATCCGATACGACGAAAAGCTGACACATTGCTCTACAAAGGGGTAAAATGTCGGAGATTTGACGAAGAAATCGCTTAAGGAAGAAGGTTTGCGCCGGGCACGGTGCGGTAAATTTGGTCCAACATATCGTGAAAGCCTGCATTGACCTCAGACCACTGGAGTTCTTTTCCGCCCTGGGCATCATCGACGACTCTGGCGGATGCAAATGCGGTAGGAAACTCGGGCAATCGCACCTCAAAGCTTCCGTGCAAATTAGCCCCTGCGGCATCCACCACAGCTCCCAATCGTCCCAGCTCCCGAGTGAAAACCTCTACACTGACATTCCCTTTTTTCAGGATCATGCGGATGCGAATGGGAACCCGTAACTCACCAGCACCAGAATCGACGCCCTGGTCCCCAGCCGCCTGCGCTGTAGGAAAACTCAGTGTTAAGTCGGTACCACCGGTAGGTGATGTCCGCACATCCACGTACCCCTGGTGCAGGTGACAAATTCGGCGAACCAAGACGAGGCCCAGTCCTTTACCAATTCGAACCCCTTCGGACTTTAAGGAAACGAGATTCGAGGTCTCGAAGAGCCGATCCACCACTTGAGCAGGAATACCTGGCCCTTCATCAGAGATGGTAATGGCGCACTCGCCACGGTCGCGCACCACGACCACCCTGGCCCGTCCACCCAGAGGGCTATAATCTGCAGCATTCAAAATAGCGTTAGAAATAGCGCAGCGCAGCAATGCTTCGTTACCTATGCATTCAATTGCAAGATCGGGAATCTGCGACTCGAGTTCGACTTCTCGCGCCTTAAAGGCAATTTTATACTCAGCAACCACAGAGCGTACGATACCGCAAATATCAATACGATTATCCCGTGGCATCTCATCAAGCTCTTCACGTTCGCTCACTCCAACAATCGCGTCCACCATCGCGGTTAAACGCTGACTTGCGTCCTGCAAGGATTCCACCAGTTCCAAGCGTTCTGCCGGATCTGTGGTGGAGTCGAGAAAACTCAAAGAACTGTTAAAAACCGTTAAAGGGCCCCGCATATCGTGGGCCACCAGTTTCAATAATTGAGGGACGGATTCGGCCGAAGTGGCCACCGCCGACTGGGCTGCAGGTTCTTTATCTTTCGCCTCGTTTTCAAGTAATCCACGCACAGCTTCACGTAAATCTTGAGAGCGAAAGGGTTTGAGCAAAAGGAGGTTTGCACCGGCATCCAACGCTGCCTGATGCGCTTGAGGGTCAGTTAGGGCGGTCAAAATACAGATTGGCAGGTCTTTAAACCGCTCATCTGCACGCAACCGGCGGCAGACTTCAAAGCCATTGCGACGCGGCATCATAAGGTCCAAGAGAAAAAGTGCCGGACACTCCGCTTCCGCGGCTTCCAACGCAGCCTCTCCATCTTTGACCCATGTCACACGAAAACGCTGCTGGTCCTCAAGAACTCGCTGAACGACATACGCAATCGTATGGTCATCTTCAGCCAACAGTATCAATGGAAGTTCAGTGGATGTTTCGACCATAACACTCGAGCGTCGCGCTCTTATGCCCCCCTTTGCGGAGTCAGTCTAACACACCTTGGAGGTTGGGTGAAATCCCCGGACGTTAGCGGAGACCACTATCGAGACTGGAAATAATCTTCTGAGCTTGAGCCAAGGCGGCCTGCAATCCATATTGAGTTTGAGTAAACTCAGTAAAGGCCTCATGAGGATCGGCGTCAACCACAGCTTCTTTTTGCTGTAATACATTTTGCTCAATCTCGGCCCGAAGGTCTTTGGCAGAAAGCACAGTCTTCAAGTTGATACCCGCCGAACTCTGCCCATTGATCAATTGCTTATGCGCAGCAGAAATATCGGTGATCGAGTCTTGAATATTGTCGACATCGTTATTGGTCAAATCTGTCTCAAATTGCCTTACAACATCAAAGATGTTCACACCGCCTGTAGGAGCAAATACCTGGTCTCCCGGCAGGTTCATCTTGACGCTTAAACCCGGGGCTACTTCGACGGTTCTTTGCCCCTGGTCACCCTGGTAAACACCAGCTGTTGTGAAAGGTTCCGTGCCTGTTTTGTAACCCCCAAAGATAAAGCTTCCCGATACTTGGGTGTTGGCTAAGCTTAAAAGTTGCTCCCTGAGTTCGGCAACTTCATATGAAATCGCCAATCGGTCCGATTCACTTAAAGTTTCGTTGGCAGCACTGAGCATGAGTTCTTGCACTCGGCTTGCCACTTGCGCCGATTCGGCGATGGCTGATTCTGTAACGGACAATTCTTGCTCGGCTACGGAAGCAACTCGCCCCATCGTCTCGAGGCGTGTCAGGGTTGATTCCAAGACATTCACGCGACTGACCGCAAGTGGATCCCTCGGATCTGCGGTACCCTCCATCGCACGTGTAGAAGCCTGCTGCGCAAGGATCTGACGTTCCTTATTCACCATTACACTTTGGTTAAGCGCAGTAAAAATCATGTTGTCCGTTACGCGTAACATTGATTACTCCTACATGTTGATGATGGTCTGAAGCATTTCATCAACAGTCGACAAAACGCGCGAAGCGCCCTGGAATGCTCTTTGATACTTGTTCAGGCTCATCATTTCTTCTTCGATAGACACACCACTGTGGGATTCGCGCAGCTGGTCGAGCAGCTCAAGGCGTCGATTGGATCCCTCCTCCGCATGAATAGCTTCACGTAAACTAAAGAGATAATTCGTTTGCAGTAAGTTCGCAGATTCAGACAGAGTCTGGGTACCCGATGCGGCCACATTTGCCATCTCAATTTGCGCTAATGCCAGAGCGCCCACACCACTACCAGGGGCATTCGCAGCCGAATCAGAGGCGGCCAATAAATCGATGTTTTGTTCGATATTGACGTTTACCTCTATCGATTCAGCACAACCCTCAATCGTGGAGCTGGCATCAAAGAGCTCGACTCCTGCGTTTCCATCAATGTCAAAATTTGCTTCGTGGACAGCGTTCACTGCATTTGCCAAGTCGTAAGCAAATTCGTCCAACTCAGAGGCCCGGTCGGCAAGGTCGACGTCACGCAATTGAATCAAGCCCGCAAGCTTTCCACCCAACCGGTCGTCAACGTTAAAATCCACACCACTGGCGGTCCACACTTCAAAATAGGGTGAATCAATCGTGCCATCACCATCTAAATCTTTATTACGGGCCTCGAGCGGTATCGTTTTATCGCGATTCACCAAATTGATACCGCCACCCAGCTGAATAGAAAGGGTACCCTCTTCATCAAAGGTAGAAGTGGCGCCAATGAGTTCCCCCAACTCCCGTGCGGCTTGATCTCTTTGGTCCTTCAATTCGTTTGCGTCTTCGCCGTAGGCTTCGTTCTCAACAATTTCACGGTTGAGGCGACTCACATCGGCAATCAAAACATTCACTTCTCCGACCAATCGCCCAATTTCAACGTTCGCATCGGTCCGTGCGTCGTCAATGGTCTCATCGAGACGGTGAATCGAATTCACCAAACTCTGGGTCGCGGTCAGCGTCTCGCCCCGCTGGCTGGCTTCTTGAGGAAATACTGATAGCTCACGCCAAGCAGCGTAAAACCTGTCCAGAGTTGCACTGAGCCCAAATTCACCGTGGTCACCAACCACCGCCTCTACCGACTGGAGGCCAGCCGCCCGCGCATTTGAATGGCCCAGGCTACCCTCTTGAGCATGCAATCTTCGAGCTAAATACTGATCCGTGTGGCGTCGGATTTTGGAAACCTCAATACCGTAGGTCCCACTTCCTCGAGCCTTTACTTGTACTTGTTGACGGTGAAAACCTTCAGTGTTGACGTTGGCAATGTTATGCCCCGTCACCTGAATTCCGGCCTGATGGGAAACGAGAGTATTAAGACCAACGCCTAAAGCGTCGTATAAACCACCCATAAGAAACCACCTTCACCCAACAGCGTTCTCAAACCCCCTGGCTTGATATCTGAAGTGAGCCATTCCACTGAACTCACTCCAACCGCTGACTCAACCCTAGCCGTACTGCTTAAGCAGCACCGCTTCCGCACGACGAGAATCCAACCTAGCGTTGCCCCCGTACATTTTCTTCGTCTCATGACCAGGACCAGCTGTTGCGCTCAAAAACGCGTCCTGCATTGTATCGCCAACAAATCGACAAATTTCGCTAAACCGCACCATTCCGGCACGAACATGCATCAGGAACTCTTTGTCAGGATTCATTTTCTGTAGCTTCAGCGACCAACCTTCAATTTCGGTTGTTATTTCTCCAAGTGCGGGACCATTCAGACCGATAGCAGCAGACTCAGCCCGCTCCATCAAATCATCAAATTCCTCCATCACCCGCGCCGCCGTCATTCGCTACCTCTTCTACTCTTCGATTCCCAAATCGCTGTTTAAAATCGATGCTGCTAATTTCCGGGGATCCACATGGTAGTCACCCGCCTCTATCGCCGCTTTAAGCTCCTCGAGCTTCGCCTCACTGGCCCCCATGGGACCATCTACCTTAGAGATCTCCTTGATGGATTCAGCAAGCGTGCCGATACGTTCGCTCAACACAACCCGATCACTGCTTCGGTCGATTGAGGAAGCGCCCTTTGCGGCTCCTTTTTGTCCGCTTTTCTCGCCGGCTACCGTCGCGTGGCGTGCCTTTCGAGCTTTATCTGCGGGTCCATTCTGGATCTTCATCGTCATCCTCCGCCTGTCTGCCCTAACTTATATTGCTTCAATCCATGTCGCCTAACTGCGTCATGGGTGCAAGGCTTTCCAGACTCGTCTTTATCAACATCGCCCGAATGAACATGAACTTTAGGGATTTTTTCACCTTTTTCGTTATTTTCGCCCGAATTTCGGCTCCAACGCTCCAAATAGGGCTCGGGATCGATGTATCGGCGCTTACCTTTGCCCATGTTTTCAAAGATTTCGAAGTGCAAGTGAGCTCCGGTTGAATGCTTACCTGTGTTACCTACATCCCCGATATACTGTCCTTTTTCCACAGTATCACCCAGTTTCAGGCCGTCGGCAATCTTGCTCATGTGCATATAGCGGGTCTCCAATTGACCATTGTAGTGGGCAATTCCCACATAAATCCCGCCACCGATCGATTCGTTTCGATTTATCCTCGTAATGCGTCCCGCACCGGCCGCCACAATGGGTGTACCTTCGGCTCGACCTAAGTCGATTCCGCAGTGACCATCGCCACAATCATCTGGACGTAAACCACTTCGGTCTGCGCCAAATTTCTGGCCCTTGGAGAGTTTCATGTCGCCAGAGACGGGAAATGCCCACTGGCCAGCTCTCAAATACTTTTCACCCTTGGTTTCTTGACCGAAAAGCTGATTGCCCAGCTGCTCTGCTAACATCTCTGATAACCCGAAACCTTCACCCTTGGAGGCCTGGTTCGCGTATTCCTGATCCAACATACTCTGAAAGTTCTTCGAAAGCTGATTGCTTAAATAACTGGATTCAGAGGTCTTACGCATGACCTTAAAGAGTTCGTTTACCAAGAGACTCTCGAATTCACGAGCAACCTTGTCGATATCGTCTCGTCGGGTCGGCGCGCTGGGAAGATTCCCAGGATCCGTTGATGCTAAGTCCAAAAGTTTCATTGGATCTCAAGCTCCGCATGCAAGGCACCTGCGCTCTTAAGCGCCTGGAGAATCGCCACCAAGTCCCGAGGGGTTGCTCCAATGGCGTTTAGAGCCCGAACCACTTCACCCAATGATGTGCCCGGCCCAACGGTGTGAATCTGGCCTTCTTCTTCCGTAACCTTAATGTCCGACTCAGCAACAACCGTGGTTTCCCCTTGAGAAAACGCACCTGGCTGAGAAACCGCAGCACTTTCGTTTACCTCAACCGTAAGTCCACCGTGGGCAATCGCCACAGGGCTTAGGGTCACATTGCCGCCCAGAACCACCGTCCCCGTTCTTTCGTTAATCACCACACGCGTTGGCGTGTCGGGGTTGATTTCCAGTGTTTCAAGCATGGCCATCAGCATAGGTACCTTGCCCACGTAATCCTCGGGCACCTTTACGGTAACGCTTCCCCCATCGAGCACCTGAGTGTACTGCTCTACCGGCTCTGCGGGCGTCTCAGGGGTTTGAGCCGCGGCTTGAGCTCTTCTACCTCGGCGGCCTCTGGGAGCTGCTTCTTCGGCTTTCTTGCCTTGAGGATTCTCGAGTTTCTCTTGAATGACATTGGCAATCAGAGCTGCATTCGTAAAATCAGGCGTTCGAAGCGTAATGCGCAATTCCTGCCGGACCAGATTCACTGGCACATCTTTTTCGACCATCGCTCCGCCCGGAATACGGCCCACCGTTGGGTGGTTTTTGACAACTGAGCTGCCACTGCCACCAGATGCCGCAAAGCCACCGGTGGATAAGGCGCCCTGCGCCAAAGCATACACAACACCATCTGCGCCCTTAAGTGGACTCATGAGAAGTGTTCCGCCTTCTAAACTTTTCGCTGTACCAATGGACGAAACCGTCACGTCTAAGCGCTGACCTGGCTTCACAAAAGCCGGCAATTCTGCGGTGATAACCACCCCGGCGACGTTACGAAGACGAACCCGACTCGGATCAATCTGAGTGCCCAAGCGTTCCAACATGGTTACAACTGATTCGGCACTGAACGGCGCCGAAGCATCATCACCGGTACCCGCAAGACCCACGACCAACCCGTAGCCAATCAACTGGTTGGAACGCGCACCTTCAAGGTCCGCCATTTCTTTCAGACGCTCGGCCTGGGCGCTTTGCGAGCCCACCAAGACCAGCAAAGCAACCATCAGACCATTTTTTACACTAAGAACACCCATGACACCCTCACCCGCACGTAATATCGAACAGCTACTGATTTAGAATGGCCAAACCCAATCCATGACTCGCGAAAACCATCCAGGACTTTGTTTGTCAGCAATCACGCCACGCCCCGTGTATTCAAGTTCAACATCAGCCACCTGCAACGAACTCACTGAGTTATCGGGCTGAATATCAACAGGACGAATCACACCACTTAGATAGAGAATACTTTCCTCTTCATTGATCAATACAACTTTGGTTCCCTCGATGTAGAAATCACCATTGGGAAGCGTCTTCTTGATTCGCGTGGGTAAAGTCGCATCAAGTCGGCCCGAGCGCGCCGTGGTACCGCTCCCATCAAAGCTCGATGAAGCAGTGGCGCTCAATAAATCCTCTAAGTTCAAATCAGGATTAGCAGCTGTAATCTTTCCCAATGCACCAAAGAAAGACGACACACCGTAAGCTTGCGACGAATCTCGACTGGTAGATGTAGAAGCATCGCGTGTTGCGTTGGCAGCTTCCATAATCTTCACCGTAATGATGTCTCCAATACGCCTTGCCCGCATATCTTCAAACATACCGGCTGAAGCATGACTCCAAAGTGAGCCAGTGGTCCGTCCTGCATCCGGTGAAGCATAATCGTCCATCATATAGTCACGGGTTTTTCGCTCATAGGGCTTAATATGCGTTGTGGCACAACCCACCATGCTCAAAAGCCCGAGTGCGACCACCGCATTTCGAATCATTGTTTTCATAAGTCCATCTCCACTACACCCGCATTGGTCACTGTCCCGTAAAGCATTTTACGGCCTTGCCTTGGCATGACCGCGATCCGCTGCCCCATGCGTCCATCTTGCTGTGCTACACCTCGTGTACTGACGACCACTTTGCCAGTCTTCACTTTCAGCCAAATGGCATCGCCACGCTCAATCACCTCTCGAGAGGCAGTAACATCGTTGTGAAACTGAACCCTCACCATTGTGGTCTGAGGCTTCGATTGCCCCGCATAGACGTGGGCTTTCAGGTTGTAGAGTCCACGACGAACTTTACGAGGCATTTCCACCTCAACTCTCAAACGTCCTCGCGGCAAAAGCATGCCACCACGTAGAACCAGCTCGTCGTAACTCATGCCATCGGGCATCTGCGCTTGAAGCGCGGATTCAATATGACTACGCAGCGTCAATTCATTGACGTTTTGAGATGCTCGACGCACTCTCGTTTTGCCTGGAATCCGCAAACCTTTTGTCTTCACCATGGCCTTTTTAAGACGGGTTCGAACCTGTTTGCCGGTAATCACTCTATCCTTGCCAGGCTTGGGTGCTGGTCCCATATCGAGACCAGCGATACTGCGAGGGGCATTTCGAACAATGTCTCCGAGTGCTAAACGGTCCGTATCAACCGTTACCTTACGGAGATTTTTCGCTGCAAATACCTGATTTGACATAAGAAAAATCAAGATTGGTGCAAACCATATCCAACGACGCTCAAACATCGACCACCTCACAAACCACACCCGACTAAGTGACAATTACTTCAAGCTTGCCGTTGTACGAAGCATTTCATCCGCGGTCTTGATAACCCGAGAATTACTTTCATACGCACGCTGCGCCTGAATCATGTCGACCATTTCCTCGATGACCTTCACATTGGACATCTCTTGAAAGCCCGACATTACAAACCCTGCACCATTCGTGCCAGGAATACCCACTACCGGATCACCTGCCGCTTCCGTTCGGGCAAAGATACCGCCACCAAGCGCATCGAGTCCTGCGGGGTTCACAAAGTTAGCAATTTGGATCTGACCCACCTCAACTGAATCGTGAGAACCGGCCTGTACAGCTGAAACCACGCCCGTCTTAGAAATCGTCCAATGCTTGGCTTGAGCCGGCATGGTCATCGATGGCTCCAATGAATAGCCATCACGGGTCACCAGGTTACCCTGTGAGTCCAGCTTGAACGAGCCATCCCGGGTATACGCAGTTTCTCCATTGGGCAACTGCACTTGGAAAAAGCCATTGCCCTCAATGGCAAGGTCCAACGCGTTGGAAGTTTGACGAAACTCACCCAGCGAAAAGTCACGATGGGTCCCCGCCACCTTAACACCTTGACCTACCTCAATACCGATCGGTGCTGTTGTCTGGTCACTGGTCTTGGCGCCGGATGCGCGAATCTTGTCGTAGAGCAGGTCTTGAAACTCTGCTCGACTCTTTTTGTAACCGGCAGAACTTACGTTCGCCAAGTTGTTGGAAATCATACTCACACGCAATTCTTGCGCATTCATACCCGTTGCTGCACTGCTTAACGCTCTAAACATCCCACACTCCTCTACTATCGTCCCAACTCTCGAGCGGTTGAACCATCAACAGCTCTATATGTCTGAATCGCTTTATTAAATGACTCGTAAAAACGTGACACCTTAATCAGTGATGTCATTTCGCGAATCATATTCACATTGGAACGCTCAAGTGCACCGGTTAAAATCGACGCATTTTCCACATCCTGAGCATCAACCCCTTCACCTGCGGCGTAGAGGTTATGACCTATCCGGTCGAGTTTTTGAGGATTCTCAAATTGAACAACTCTGATCTTACCAATTTCCAAAGGTCCAGACGTAACCGCACCACTTTGATTGATATTGATCACAGCGCCTTCAGGCACCTCTATGGCACCACCCGTTCCTTGAACAACTTCACCAGAAATGGTTGTCAGCTGCCGCTGGTTGTTCAGCATAAATGAACCGTTACGAGTGAACCTTTCACCCTCTGGTGTATCCACGACAAAAAAGCCCTCACCCTGAATTGCCACGTCCAGTGGGTTGTGGGTGTGCTTAAGTGGCCCCTGTGAATAATCCGTATAGGTACCATCTAGGACAACATGGCGTTGCGTTTGGTTTTTTGTACCTTCACGGTTTTCATCCAAGAGTTCCTTAAATGTGGCCTGCACTGCCTTGAAGCCATTTGTGCTACCGTTGGCCAAGTTGTTGGCAACGACATCCATATGTTCTTCCTGAGCCAGTGCGCCCGTCATTGCAGAGTAAATCCCATTAGGCATTGTAGCCTCCTCTGCTGCGACGCTTCTTCTTGTCTTCACGCGCGCCTTCTGGATTCAGAATA
>CAZZDT010000049.1:0-10839 GCA_964652435.1 uncultured Bdellovibrionales bacterium | reverse complement strand
TGAGCGCTGCGGTACAGCGGGACAGCCGATCCCCGCGCGCTATTGCATGCAGTGCGGTGAGCGGTTTAAAGAGCCTTGATGCCCACGGCTCATAAATGGGGTTCAAGAAGGCTAAGAGGATTCTCATGGATTTAGAGCAAGCTATTCACACCCGTCGGACCATTCACAAATATCTACCCGACCCAGTTGCTCAAGAAGATTTAGACAAGATGATGATGGCCGGCCATATGGCGCCCTGTCATAGACTCACATGGCCTTGGCGATTTCTTCAGGTGGGCCCTCAAACCCGAGAAAAAATTGTTCCCGTGGCCATTGCTTGTAAGACGGTCAATCGAGCGCGTACGCCCGAGCTTGAGGACTCCGTTCGCCGAAAGATTCTCGGTTCAGGCGCTCTCATTGTGGTGACGCAAGTACGGTGTGACGACGCATTTCGTTCGAAGGAAGATTATGCGGCGGTTAGCTGTGCCATTCAGAACATGATGCTGGTGGGACATGGGCTCGGTTTGGGGACCAAATGGAGTACGGGTGGTGTCACCACTCACGAGGATACCTACAAGGTGCTGGGTGTGGATGCTGCTCTCGAGGAGATTGTGGGCTTTATTTGGGTTGGCAAGCCAGCGATGGTTCCGACCATCAAGCGCCCAGATTTAACCGACGTGAAGCGCGAATTGCCTTGATGTAGACAAAACGCCTACCCTGCCGCAAAAGAAATTCAATCGACCATTGGTTTTGTCCGAATTTTAAGAATAAATTCGAATCAAATATCGTCCAGTTGAATGCCGGGTGTGTGGGGTTAGAAATATGCAGAGAATACTTTGTTGTTTTTTGGTTTTGCTGGGGTTAACGGCCTGTGAGAGCTCCGATCTGGGGCTTGAATCTCAATTTTCGATTCAGTTGCCAGCGACCTTGAACTACGAACTGAAGCATCTTCGAGCCGTTCAGGATGGCGAAGAACTCGAGCCTCAAGAACTTAATGAACTCGAGTTTGTCTTTGTTTTGGAGCCAGAGGTTCCCACCACGATAAGCGCCACACTTTTTGAAGTGATGGTCAATGAGCAAACTCGGGTCGAACCTTCTACTCTCCAGTCAGAAACCGTTTCCTTTATCAGCGATTGGAGTGCTCTCACTGGAGAGACCGAAGAGTTTTCCCCGCCGCCGGGTGCCAGCTCGCAAGATCTGGTTCTAGCAGAGTCGCATGTCAACGTTGAGTTTCTTCCGGTGATGGTTGATGAGCAAGGTAACGAGCATGCATGGCGTGGTGATTGGTTTGGGGTCGATATTACAGACTTGGAATTTGGCTACTCACTAAGCCTGCCATTGGCCCAGATTGTGCGATTACCAGATGGACGCGATGTTGAACTGCTGCCCGTGCATCCTTTTGGGGACGTGATGGAGGCTCTTGCAGTGAACACGCGTCAGCTCGGGCCCGACCTTGTTGTGGATTTAGGCCCCGCGCCATCTCCATTGCCGCTCCGGATTGAAACAACGGTTTATTCTGCAGATGACTTGGCGACGCTTGATTTCACCGCTTTGTACGGTGTGGATCCGTTCACGCTGGAATGTCGTATTCCAGTGGTGGATGATTCCCTTGACGGCGCATTGGATTGCGACGCGGAGGGCGAATGGGTGGCTTGCTCATCGCTGGCGCAGCCCGATGTCATGCCTAGCTCGATTTCCGTAAACGTTCGTTACGCTGAATTGCCGAGTTTAGGTTGTGGTGAATTGAGCATTAGGGTTGCAGACGTGGTGAACCCAGATGCGTCTGTTTCTGTTTTAGGCAATGCTGACAATCAGTTCATTAACCTTGGGGCTGAAGGCACATGGTTGGGCGCTCAATTTGTGGTTGCTTCCGACAATTACAGAATGGTTCCCGCCGGTGACCCCTCCATTGGCATTTTGGCTGCCGATGGCCAGCAGGTTGATGTGATGGAGTCCGCACCTTGTGAGTGGGTTTCCACAGAACCGTCCAGCACCTTGGAGGTTGTTTGTGCCGGCAATGATGCGGTGTTTGATTACCCACTCAACTTTGTGGTCCTGGAGGCAAAATATACTGCTTTTGACTCTCTTCACGATGCTGATGCCGTGTTGGACCCTACTCAGGAGTTTTCAGTCAGAGGGCGATTTCGGGTTTTGGGCCAAAACAGTGCAGTGAATCAGCCACTTATAACCAGAGTGGTCCCGGCTTATGGAGACCAGTCGAACCGAGCCCAGTTTGCACAGCTCTGGGTTCAGGTTGCGGCACGGGTTGATAACAGTGCAGCGGGTGGGGCGCAGCTAACTCTCTCGGCTGATGTGTTGGCCGAGCTTGAGGATGGTGCTGAGGCCATTTCCGTGGCCAGCAGTCCGGCTCCCGCCGAGTTTTCGATGGCTTTAAGCAACGACTTGGGCACCAACTTACTGACCAAGTGGGTCACGGTGGATATATTGAAGCAGGAGTTTGATGCGGCGGACACTGAGCGGACGAAGAATTTAAGGCTCGTGCTGAGAACCGTGGATGCCAGCGACAATGGCAACTTAGAAGTCACGGACGAAGTCATGGGCCCTTGGAAATTTGCAGACCGAGCGCCGCAATTCATTGCGCCAAGCAGCAGCGAAGCGCTTCGTTTCCCTGCGGATCATGCTCGCTATGGAGCCGCTCAGGCGGTTGATTTGCCTGTGACTGGCTTGGGCGTAAACCGCGGTGGTTATGTGTTTCAGCATACCATGGACATCAACGCAGATAGCTCGGATTATTGGGACACTTCAGCTGCCTACACGGATCAGGCTTTTGTTTCCATGAGAGGAGAGCCTGGCAATTACGATATCTCTGTTGGCAGCAAATCCAAGTACGACACCTACTTTGCTTCGGATCCTACGTCCATCACTTTGGATTCAGTGAATGTAGAGCTGGTGCGCTCGACCGAGCCTGCGGTTTTGGCTTTCAATAAACTTTATGTGGGCGATGCACCTGGAGCGACCGTCGATGTGGATACCATTGGTGATTTAGAACGGCTTCTTTGGGACCCAATCACAGCGAATCTTATTGTTGTGGGGGAAGACGGTCTAGAGTTTTTCCGAGAGTCCGGCTCCGCCAGTAGCTGGGCGTCCATTGGAACCATCGAGATTGGTGATGCTTGCGGTGAAGATGGCGATATCGTGGATGCGGTGATTGGCAATTACCAAGACAATGCAAATCCTGTTTTTGGATCCGACCCAACCGCTTCCTGGCGTTCAAAAGTCAGCATGCTGGTAACCTTTTCTCAGGGTCAAAGCAGTCGTCATTGCTGGCTGCCCTTAAACGGTATGACCTCCGCCGAAGCGGTGGCTGCGCAGCAAACATCCAATGTTGGTGCAGTCGTGTTTGAAGGGTTAAGCAACGACGACTGTGAAGGTTCCCTGCGTTCAACAACCGGGGTGGCTCTTGGCTTCGATGCCCTGACCCAAACCTACTGGGCGTTGTCCAATATCTGCATGATTGGGTACAAAACGGATATCGGCGATGGCACCTATGATATTTTTGAGCAAGCCGTTTGGTTTACGTCGGCGAACACCTCTGCATCTCGTTTGACCATTGAACCCCATTCAGGTGTGGCCATTGCGGAGTATGGATCGGTCTCAAATTCTGACCAGAGTTTTCAGCGATTAACTTTGGGGGAAGCTCGCGGGACAAACCCGACCAATGGAGCCATCAATAACCGTGATGCCATGGTGTATGACCCGGTTAGGGGATGGAATTGGGAAGTGACCAGCCTGGACAGTGAGTTAGGACTGCAGTTCTTTTGGATGCCTTCAGCCGGGTCTTTGAACGATTATCAATACATCTACAGCGAGGATTCCTCGGGTGAATTCTACAACAATTATTCCACTGGCATGAACCATGCGGTCATGGACGCTTCTCGCGGCTATATTCATTCCTTGAAGCATATTTCCGGGCAAATGGATAACCAGCATGAACTCACTCGCGAGGTGAATGCGATTCATGAAGGTGGCATCAATATCACTCTGCTCTCGCCAGGAGAGACATTGTTCACTGGCGAGTTTGTTGAGCCGGGTTCGGGCGGCGATGACTTCGGTAGCCCTTCCGGTGGCGCGTCCAACCCTGTTGTGGACATCATTATGATGGGGCCGCAGGTTGTGGGCGGCTTGCCCGATAAAATGCATCCGGGAGAGTTGGTTACCATCTTGGGTCAAGGTTTCACGGGAGACGTGATTCGAGACAGGGTTTGTGTGCAAGGTATTTGTGTGACTCCAGATCGGGCAACGCCGACTGCTCTAGCCTTTCGGGTACCTCAAGATTTCAGTCAGTTGGATATCCCGCTCAACGCTTATGTCACGGTGGATGATGGGCATATGATGTCTGGACCGGTACCGGGTAAAAGCAAACTTGTGCCTGATGTGCCGCTTTGGTCTGTACCCAAATGGAGCCGGCACCATGTGTTCGAGGATTCTAACTACTCAGCCGGATCCATCTATCCATCGCCAGATGGTGTTTACTTAGCGATGGAATCTTTCAGTGGCGCAAGCCGGGATTACCGGCTGGACGATAATCAAAATGTTGAGTCTGTGGAATCGAACCATGCGTTATCTGCCGGTGGTTTTTCGGCGGTTGTTCAGCCAGGAGGCAATACAACTTTTACCCTGGGGCAAAGACCACATCCTGCTGCTTCAGATGGTTTTGATCCGATTTCTGTGGTTGCCGAAGTGCGCGTTTCGTCTCAGATATCTGTTGCTGACACCCTGCCCGCCCTTTCGCATTATGGGGAATACATTCAGGAATCCATCGCAGCCAGCCAGGGTGGGCTTTCGTTCAATATGATGGATCTGCCCAACGGATCCGATTACCTGGGTGTCTTTTTAAGTCCGGACCAGAGTCACGTTGGAGTTTTAAAAGGAGATTCGGGGCAAGCGAATGCCGGGGTCTCTGTCTCTCAGCGCTTTATTCCAGATTTTACCGAGCCTGACTTTACGTCCGATGATGTTTCCATGGTGACACCTTTACCCACCACGGGGGGCTCGGTGGTCAGCAGCGAGAGCGGATTGCTCCAATTGGCGGTCAAAGATTCGCTCGGCAACGATGTGGCGGCATTTGATTTGAGCGCAGAGTGTGGGTGGTCAGAGGCTCAGTCATTTAAGGTCTTTGCTCGCACTGGGGAAACAACAGTGGTTGGGGCGGCCGTATTTGCTGACGCCTCGGGTGAATACCGGGTTCGGCTGATGACGCTTCAGAATCAAAATGGTCAGTGGTTAGCACAATGTGCACAGCAAGACTTATTCAGTAATGCTTTGGGGCATAGCCTTGTGTTCGCCAGCAATGATGACTTTTTCGCGGCCTGGGTTCAGTTGGCCGATGATAATTATCAGATTTATGCCTGGGCCTATGGAAAAGAAGGCATTGATGAAGTTTTCTCGGATAGCATCACGAGGCCGTTGGATATTCAATTCAGTGAGGGTGGCGACGAACTTTATCTCTTGCGGGAGAACAAGTTCAGCGTGCTAAAGTTTGCCAAAAAGCCGCAATAAGCGAATCGCTTTAAATACTATTTGAAGCTTCGCTCCGCGCCGGATACCGACGTGAACCAGTGAGCCTGCTCGGATTCTTGTTAAGATAGTATCGTTTCACAAGTGGCTTGCTAATAGCCCGTGGATCTCTGTTTAGAGTACGAATCACTGCGCTCTAACCTGCCGCTCAGCTTTTCGAGGCACAAAAAAAGCCGGAAGCAACCTAAGCTGCTTCCGGCTTTTGATTTGTCTAGAATCTAGAGTTTACTGGTTCAGGGACTGCACCACCTGGTTGCCCAGGCCTTGTGCGTATCCGTCGCCAGCGTAGAGCAATTCCATGCTGGAGCCATTCATGATGGCACTCATTGGGAAGCCCTGGCCGATGCCGCTGATGCGGTTAAGCACTGCGTTCATGGCTGCACCTGACTGGTTCGCGTAAAGCATCTGACTTGGGTCGACGCCTTCTGCTTGTGCGTAGTTGTAGCAGCCTTGCTGGCTGGTTACGTCGTCAGCAATCACGTAGAATGCTAGGTTGTCTGCGCCAACTTGTTGCTGGGCGGAGCGTGCTTCAGCAATTTGCTGTGGGCAGTAACCACACCAAGTGGCTGAGCCAATCAGCCAAATCAAGCGGGTCTGACCGCAGGAGCCGTGTAGGCTTACTGAGTCGCCGTTGCAGTTCATGAGCGTGAAATCACCAATTTGGTCGCCCATGCCAGTTCCAGTGCCGTTTGCTGGTGCTGTGCACTCGCCAACAGTTCCAGTGTTGGTGGTGTCGCCACCGGTTCCGCCGCCGCCTGCTGCGTCGCCGTCGTCAAGAACAGTTGCCCAGTTGTAACCATGAACACACCAGCTTTCGCCACCGGCAACCGGTGTTGAAGTGAAGTTTTGGTCGATGGTTACTTCTACGAGTTCCATGTTCTGGAGTTCTACGTCGAATGTGCTGCCTGCGCCGCCCAGCTCATTGATCTGAACAGTTCCCTGCTCTGCGTAGAAATACTTCTGGCACTGCATGCCGCCGTTGGCTTCAACGCAGCCTTTGTAAACAAGAACGCAAAGACCGCAGTCGGCGTAGTTACTGCCATCAAGCTGGTAGGTGCCTGGAGCCGAAGGTCCGTTGTATTGTGTGCCTTGATAGCTTTCTACAATAACGAAGTCCGTGCTGTTGTCGGCGTTCACGTTGGTAGCCCAAGTTTTGGCGACCTGATTGTTTGCGCTGGCAAAGCCATTCATTTCAGTGAAGTTAAATGGCGTTGGCTCACAAGATCCGGCTGAGTTGTCGATGCCACCGGTGCTCGGCGTATTGTTGCCCGCGTTATCGTTGCCGCTGCTGCCGTTATTACCACCGTTGCCGTTATTACCACCGTTGCCAGTATCGGTACCGCCGTTGTTGGTGTTGCCATTATCAGGGTTGGTGTTGGTGTCGGTTGAGCCACCATTGCCTGTGTTTGTGTTCGTGTCTGTTGTTCCAGCGTCGGTATTGGTGTCGACAGCTTCAGTTTCAGTTCCGTTGTCAGGGTTCTTCAAGGGTGCTTGAGGTTCAGAACCGCATCCGGTCAAGGCGATTGCAAAAGCTCCCACGTAGGCGAGCAAAGTTCGCTTAAGCTTCATGGTCGATAAGTCCTTCCTGAATGACCTTAAAAGTTCTCCCCCCACAGAGGAGCGATTTCATGAAGGTCAGCATGACTGTGTTTGGGCGACATCCTCATACAGCATCTTGCAGGTCCACGACACCCAATAAATGATCATTGTGTCGGAATTATAGCGCATTTATGTCCTCGTTTACCCTGACATTCGATCGTTCATGTGGGCCCTATTTATGAATTATTGATGAGAAATCAATAATCTACGCTGGCGTAGAATGATGTTAGATGTAAATTGGTAGCACCGCATAATCGTCGGAATTTAACCATTGGTCCGACCAATGTGCGCTGAATTGTCGGTCAAAGTCCCCGTTGAGGCCACCAATTCGGAATGTAAGTTGTTATCCTACATTCACATATCTTGGATTACTTCTGTTTTCTGCTTGTCAGACCGCGGTTCAACCCTTTAAGGTTCCGGCGAGTAGCTTGGGGACTACGAACTTTTTAATAAATTGCTCGGGGAGACATATATGAGAATGATCAATCAACTAGGTACACCATTCTTTATGACATTTTGTGGTGCGGTTGTATTTACACTGATGCTGAACGGCTGTGGACGTCCAAACATGGGGACAACAGACTGTTTCGGCGAAGATTGCTATTCAGGAACAGAAGAAGGTGGCGCTGCCAACGCTCAATGTACAGAAGACATTGATTGTGCCGGCAACCAGGTTTGTGACGCAGGTACCTGTGTTCTTCCTGCTGAAACACCTGTTCAGTCCTGCGAAGGCAACAACGACTGCCCCATGGGTATGTTTTGTGACCTGGGCACATCTTCATGTGTTGATTGTTTATCAGACGACCACTGTGACCTCGGCCTAAGCTGCCTTGAGGACGGCACATGTGGTGACCCAAGTATCGATCCGGAAGTTCCTGGTGGTGACACCGGCGCGGGAAGCAGCTGTACAGAAGCAGCGGACTGCCCCGTTGGTTATGACTGCGTGGATGGCCAGTGTGCCCCAACCCAGAACCAGGGCCTTTCTTGTAACGAGCAAGCAGACTGCGATGTGTACGGCCGCGTTTGTGTTGAAGGCCAGTGTGAGCCTTGCAGCGCAACCGTTGCTTGCCCAGGCACTCTAGAGTGCAGCGCAGGCATCTGTATTGACCCGAACGACACCCCAACTGGCGGTGGCGGCGGTGGCGGTGGTCTTGACGGCCTAGGTGGTTTGGGTGGCGACATCTGCACCAGCTACGCTGACTGTCCAAACCTTCAGGCATGCGACATGATGAACTTCAGTTGCTTTGCTTGTACGTCTGACACCGACTGCAACGGTATCTTTGATATGCTGATGGCGGGGCCAGCAAGCTGTTGTACAGCAGCTATGGCGGCTTCAGGTCAGTGCAACGCAGGCAGCTGCGTACCCCAGTAATTCAAAGTCTCTTTGAGCAATTAACAAAAAGCCCCGGTCATGCCGGGGCTTTTTTTTTGGCTTGTACAGAGATGAATGACGACCGTTATCAGGCGCCAATATTGGCCAGAATCTCTTTCATCTTTTCATTGGATATGGGCTTGGAAACGAGTCCGAAGCCCATGCTCGCGGCTTTGCGTTGCGATTCTTCTTTGACGTTGGCGGTAAGCATCGTCATGTAGGCGTTTGGAAATTTCTTTTTGAGAGCTGCCCCAAGGGTAAAGCCATCCATCTCGGGCATATTGATATCCAAAATAGCCAAGTCCAACTCAACGGACTCAGTCTTCATAAGTGCGTCTTTGCCACCTTCAGCAATGATGACATTCCAATTCGAGTATTGCTGTTTAAGAAAGGTTTCCACCCAAAGACGGGATACGAAGCTGTCATCGACAATCAATACAGTTTTGGACTCAGACATGACCGGTTACACCTTGTTGGAGACTGACTGGGCGAAGTGAAATCCTCACCCACCTTAAAATTATAGCAATATTTATGGGAACCGGAAGTTTTCAGGGGGAAAAATAGCCTAGTTTTAACTGTTTAAGTCGTAAATTCGGCCTTTTTCGATGGCTCGGCGGCTCTGTTCCATCAGCATTTCCATGGCTTTGCCCATAATGGCAAAGCGAGGATCTTGGGTGAGCCCTTTGGCATAGCGGGCATAGATTTGCTGAACAATCACGCCAATTTTAAAGAGTGCGTAGGCATAATAGAACAACACATGGTCCACATTGCGGCCGGTACGTTTGCTGTAGCGTTCCACAAACTCTTGCCGGGAGAGATTACCGGGCAGATGCGTTGGCCCAATCGGAAGCATTTTGAGTGGATCTGGGTCGTCTTCTTGAATCCAGTAGCCAAGGGTGGTGCCTAAATCCATCAGAGGGTCGCCAACGGTGGCCATTTCCCAGTCGAGAATCGAGATGATCTGGCTCCAGTCCTCAGGATTAAGGACCACGTTGTCGTATTTGTAGTCATTGTGAATCAGCGCCGCGCCGGCCTCAGGTGGCATATTGTTCGCCAGCCACCCCGCCACTTCTTCGACAACGGGTACGTCATCGGTTTGAGCTGCTTTGTAGCGCTTCGTCCAGCCGCTGACTTGGCGTTCTACATAACCCTCGGGCTTACCCAGGTTATCGAGGCCCGCGGCATGGATATCGACATTGTGGACATCGGCTAAAGTGTCGATCAGTGAGCATGAGAGCTTGCCCATGAGCTCTGGGGTCAAGCCATCCTGAACCCCAACGCCCTGACGCAAAATGATGCCGCGTTTGCGCTCCATAATATAGAATGGCGCACCCAGAACGGCTTCATCTTCGCAAAATGCCCATGGCTTGGGCACGCGGTCGAACACCGGATAAAGGCCACTGAGCACCCTAAATTCTCGACCCATATCATGGCCACTTTTTATCTTGGCTCCAAAGGGTGGCCGCCGAAGAACCAGCTCATGATCTCCCGTACGAAGCAGATAGGTGAGATTGGAATGCCCTTTGGGAAATTGTTCCACCGTCAGGCAACCGGAAAGCTCAGGAACATTGTCCTTAAGGTAGGCTTCAAGCTCTGCAATGGGGAGCTCCTCGCCTTCTCGTGGCGCTTTGGTGGCATCAATCTTAATCTTGCTCATGATGGCGTCATTTCCCCGTAGCTGCGCAGGATGCGCTTGGCCACCGATGCTTTATGCACCTCATCGGGACCATCATAAATACGGGCCCCGCGTTCGTGGCGGTACCACCATGCCAAAATGGTGTCATCCGTGATGCCCATGGCACCATAGGTTTGAATGGCTCGGTCCAGGATACGCTGGAGAATTCCGGCCACATAGAATTTGATGACCGATATCTTATCCCGCGAAGCGTAGGTTCCGTTTTGGTCAATGGACCATGCAGCTTCGAGAACCATCAGCCTGGAAGCGTTGATCTCTGCACGAGCCTCGGCAATCCACTGCTGAATGGTTTGCTTGGTGCCAAGCATGCGTCCGGGGGCGATGGTGCGCGTGGCTGCACGGGTGCACATGAGGTCAAAGGCTCGCTCGCAAATTCCAATCCAGCGCATGCAGTGGTGGATTCTACCTGGCCCTAATCGCTCCTGGGCGATGGTGAAACCGGCTCCGCCCTCCCCCAGAATGTTGGTGAGTGGCACGCGGCAATCGGTGTAACGAATTTCGGAATGGCTGTTGTAGTCACTGCCCGGCTCGCCCATGACAGAGATGTTTCGAACCAATTCAAAGCCCGGTGTGTTGGTGGGCACGATGATTTGACTGGTTCGACCGTGGGGCGGCGCGTCGGGATGGGTCACGGCCATGACAATGGCAAATGCTG
>CAZZDT010000048.1:0-10981 GCA_964652435.1 uncultured Bdellovibrionales bacterium | reverse complement strand
CCTACCCTGCCGTTCTAGGGGACACATTGGATGGGCCAGAAGGACCAGGAATCGGATACAAAGCAGAACCCGGAGCCAACCGAGGTTACAGTCGAGGTCCATATCGTTGACCCAATGGATACATCCGCGCCGATACTGCATCAGTTATCGGAAAATCATCATTTTCAGGTGCGATGGTTTAGAACAGCCGAAGAGTTAAAAGCAGCCTGTCCTTGGGCCGAAAACTCCAAAATTCTCTATATATTAAGCGATAAATCACCTCAGGTGACGTCCCTAGAGCTCGTCTATACCATTGCAGAGCAAACAAACTCGGAGTCACCCATCTGGATCCTTACGGATAGCTTAAACCCTAATTTTCGGGAGGTTTCCAAGCTTGCCGGGGTTGTGGGATGGTTGTCTACCCCCATAAAAGAAAAGGTTCTGGTAGACTGTTTAGAGCATCATCGTCACGACACACTTTGGAAACCGGCTATTGAGAGCAATCAACATTTTCGGCCTAAGATAGGTCAACTCAATCTTAGCTGGACCGGTTCCGAATTGGTTCTTAGTGGCGTTGTCGATGAAAAGTCGGATTTTTCTCGCATTCCATCCATCATTCCCAAAAACACATCAACCGTTCGGTGTAATTGGGAAAATGTTCTGACCATGAATGTTGAGGGACTCAAGATATGGACAGACTTTGTTGAATCTGAGGAGACCAAGGAACTTGAATTTGTCTTTTTCAACCCACCACGGATGATGCGAGAATTCTGGGAAAGTATGAGAACCTCTTTCGGTCCCAATGTAACTTTGGAAAGTAGCACTAAAGCGGACCAAACGGCCCTTCCGCCAAAATCAAATGCTTCACTGGAAGAACAGATTCAGGCACTTCTAACCGAGGATACTCACCTCGAAATCCCGGACCAAACCACTGCATCACTGAATCACCTCTATTTGGGGATGCTCACCACCATCTGCAGATATGCACTCTCGGAAATTTATCTCACCCGCGAGGCAGTCTTAGATCTGAGCTCAAGAATCATAGCCAGATGCAGCTCGGTAACCAAAGCACTTCCCTACACCGACATCACTCGAACATTCGACCTTCCTACACGTATGCCCTTAATCGCTTCGATGTTGGCCCTATACGAACCGCTCTTACGAACCCTGATTGGTATTCTCGAATTGCTGGAGGCCGCCGCGGAAACCGCCCAAGAACCCGATGTATCCCCCTCCAGACTAGAACAATGGCTTAAGCTAGCATCCGAATCGGAAGTTACGGCATTGCCTTGGCAACTCGACCAGCTTCTTCCTCTGGAAAGTGCATTGAAGGCGGATTTACCACGAGACAACGTCATATCGACCATCTTTCAACTGGTTCACACAGCAATAGAGGCGAACCTTTCGACCATTGACGCCACCGGTGTTGCAGCCTTTAAGCTCGCCAAATTCGAAGGCCCATCACCTCAAGTTCTTGCGAATCTTAGCAGTCAACTTCGTCGAGCCGTCATCAGTGAAGAAAATATTCAAAGGTTTAGGCACGAGTGCATTCTGACCTGGTCCAGCCCCGTGAACCCCAAAGCCCTGGCCGCGGACGCATCCAAACTTCTGCTCGGTACCGCCCAAGAAGCCCGTGAAATCGGTCGAGTTCTGGACACTCATGACACACTGCAACAAATATTTGACCATCGTAAACTTGAGCTTGAGCGACTCGTTAGAGGGGCACCAAAAGAGGAAATCCAAGAACATCTTAAGAAGCAAGCTGTCACAGTGCTTGAGAAGAAAGTCATTGGGTTGTATTTTATTGCTCTAGCCGGCCTTGCGGACGAAGCCTCTCAATTAAGTGGCTTACAGATGTTTTCGCAAAGCTAATAAACGGCAAGGGGGAACCATGAACGTCGACAAAGCGGCACTGCTCGTAGGGAAAGATGAAAGTCATTTAACGACCATCATTTCCCAACTTGAGAATCTAAAGCTCGAAGTCACGCAGACTCGTGACCACGAACAATTCCCAGATATCCTAGGTGTAAGTGATAAACTGGCTTTAATTGCTGTGGATGCAAATGGTCTTGACGAACTGAGAGGACGTGAAGTCTTTACGGAGATTAAGCAAGCTCAACCCGAAACACCGGTGATGTGGATTTGCCCACCCGGAGTTTTGGCACCCAACCATCGGACTGAACTACCTGACGCCATCGTAGAGTCTGACGCTTCTTCAAACTTTGTCATTCTCAGACTGCAACAACTTCTTATCAATCGTTTTTTTCCACGTATCGTAGCCAATGCAATGAAATTCAGCGCACGCAGCGCATTGCTACAATCATTTAAAACAGAAGTTCAGGTCATGCAGGAGTACGTTCGTGTCGACAAAACGGCACTTGCAGAAATCTCTTCTGTCATCAGCTTCAACGGACCAGGCACAACCGGATCTGTTGTCGTCAGCGGAAGTGAAGTGTTTTTCAAAAACACCTGCGATAAGATTTTGCCTGATGATAGGCCACCCGATCCAAACGAAGCTGCTGCCTTAGCGGGCGAGATGTGCAATACGGTCGTGGGTAAATTTAAGGCCTTCTTGGTTCAAAATGGAATGAAGGCAGAGATCTCATGCCCACTGACAGTTCGAGGAGATACCACCAGTTTGGAGTACGGGGCTGGGGCCCTCTCACTCGTTACAAGATTGACAGACCAGACAGAATCTCTCTTTGTTGAACTTGTGTTAGACATGTTTGACGCGGATGCGATTCAACCAAATATTAAGCAGAAGATACTTGAGCCGGGTGGCCTCTCGTTTTTCTAATGCGTTCAAACCCACTGCTGATAAGCAGGAAGAAAAGGGAACAAAAAAATGGCAGATAGAACGATCCTCGTTGTCGATGACTCCGGAATCATTCGCGAGCAACTCTCACATACCTTGCGTTTTCATGGGTACACCGTTCTCCTCGCAGATAACGGCGGTCAAGGACTTACGATGGCAATGTCCCATCCTGAAATTGACCTTTTCATTGTGGATATCAACATGCCAAATATGAACGGTCTGGAAATGATCGAAGAGATCCGAATGATTCCAAACCATAAAGACACGGCAATCTTCGTACTGACCACCGAGTCATCAAGCGAAGTCGCGAATGAAGGACGCGAAGCTGGTGCAACTGCTTGGATTGTAAAGCCCTTTAAAGAAGAGCCACTCCTAGCAGGTATCAAGCACGTACTTGGCGACAATTAAGTCCAGCTCAACACATCGGCGTTCCAATAAATTTTAGACTGGCCATAAACTCAGCATGGCTTTGTTTACCATTCGTTTGGTGAATGGCTTCGTCTTATAAGAATAATGACTTTCTAGGTGCAACTATGCCAACTCGTCACCCAATTAACGAACTGCCGACGCACCGAATATCAAACCAACCCACTCCATTAGAGAATTACAATCTCTTCGATATAGACCGACCACTCCAGGAGGCTGTCGTACGTAACGGCGCCGAATGGTCACAAAGTCTTCTCGACGCATTTGGGCGCGAATTGGGGCTTGCTGCAACCATCGAGCATGGTCGATTGGCCAACCGAAATAAGCCAGAGTTAAAGACATTTGATCGTTTTGGTCACCGCATCGACGAGGTCGATTTTCACCCCAGTTATCATCACATGATGTCTCTTGGGATGCAGTATGGTGTGCATTCCGTTGCCTGGAAAACAGATGATCACGGCGGCCACGTCACACATACCGCGCTAGAATATCTTTTGGGACAGATCGAGGGCGGGGTCTGCTGTCCTTTAACGATGACCTATGCCGTTGTCCCGGCACTCAAAAATAACCCTGAACTCTCAGAGCGCTTTTTATCAAAACTGCTTAGCAATAGTTACGACCCGAGATGCATTCCCGTAGACGAAAAGGATAGCATGACCATGGGTATGGCCATGACTGAGAAGCAAGGTGGATCGGATGTTCGCGCCAACACTACCCGCGCTGTTCCTACAGAGCAAAGTGAGTGGGGACAAGGCTGGCACCTAACTGGCCATAAGTGGTTTTGCAGCGCTCCAATGTCAGATGCATTTCTTACCCTTGCCAAAACCAGCAACGGCCTCTCCTGCTTTTTCGTTCCCAGATTTAGACCCGATGGTACACGCAATAACTTTTTTATCCAGCGTCTCAAGGATAAACTGGGCAACCACTCCAATGCTTCTAGCGAAATAGAATACGACCGAACCTTTGCCATTCTTGTGGGCGAGGAAGGCCGCGGGGCATCAACAATTATTGAAATGGTACATCATACCAGACTCGATTGTACTCAAGCTGCCGCAGGGTTGGTTCGACAAAGTCTTACGCAAGCTTTGCATCACAGTATGCACCGCAAAGCCTTTGGTAAACTTTTGATTCATCAACCACTGATGCGAAACGTTCTGGCTGATATCAGTTTAGAGTCAGAAGCGATGACCGCAATGGTTTTTCGAATTGCCGCTCTCTACGATGACTCAAAAGACAACACGGAAGCCGCCATACTCGCCCGCCTCGCAGTGGCTGTTGGTAAATACTGGTCCAACAAAAGGGTTCCGACCGTCGTAGCCGAAGCTATGGAATGTCATGGAGGTGCGGGGTACGTTGAAGAATCCGTGATGCCTCGCCTCTATCGAGAAGCACCTCTTAACGGTATTTGGGAAGGATCTGGCAATGTCATTTGTCTGGATGTCCTTCGAGCGATTCATAAAGAGCCCGCAACCTTGGAACTTATGTTCGCTGAAATAGAGCGCGGAAAAGGACAAGACCCCTATTTGGACCGGGGAATAGAGCTTCTGAAAAAAGAATTTACAGATGAAAATAATCTAGAGCATCGAGCACGCCGTATTACCGAGCAACTCGCTCTATTGTTCCAGGCCTCGTTACTCGTCCAGCATACACCACCAGCAGTATTTCATTCCTTTTGCCGCTCACGACTCGAGGGAGACTGGGGAAACTCTTTAGGTACCCTCGATTCAGGCGTAGATGTCGCAGCTATTCTCACTCGAGCTCATCCAGAGCTTTAGACTATAGACCCATCTGCTTTGAAATAATGACCTTCATGATTTCATTGGTTCCTGCATAAATACGCTGGACCCGTGCATCCATATAAGCTCGCGTCACGGGATACTCCAACATGTAACCGTAGCCCCCGAAAAACTGAAGGCATGTATCGACAACCTCGGAGAGCATCTCGGTTTGCCAGAGCTTCGCCATGGAGCATTCTTTCACCAAGTATTCTCCACTGCTGTGCTCCTCGATAACCCGGTCAAGAAAAGCTCTGCCCACCTCAACTTTTGTGGCACATTCCGCAAGTTTAAACTTTGTATTTTGCATTTTCGAAATAGGACGTCCAAAAGCCTTACGCTCCTGAGTATAAGCCACCGTATCCTTTAAAACCGCCTCTGCTGCAGCTTGAGCACCAATCGCAACGACCAAACGTTCTTGTTGCAGCTGCTTCATCAACATCATGAATCCGCCACCCTCGGCACCAAGCAAATTCGACGCCGGAATACGACAATCCTCAAAAGCCAGTTCAGCGGTATCCTGAGAAGCCATACCCATCTTTTTGAGACGATTGCCTTTAATAAATCCGGGACGATCTGCCTCCACGAGAAACAACGAAATTCCCTGATGAGCTTGTTCAGGATCCGTGTTGGTTTTGGCCGCAACAATGCACAGATCACAGAGAATACCGTTTGAGATAAACGTCTTCGATCCGTTTAAAACATATTCATCACCATCTTTAACGGCGGTAGTAGATAAAGCCGCCAAATCAGAGCCGGCTCCAGGTTCAGTCATAGCAATGGCGGTGACCACGTCACCCGACACGCAACCAGGCAACCATTTATCCTTTTGCGCATCGCTTCCGAATTCATGCAAATACGGCACAACAATGTCTGAATGCAGAGCAATAGCGAATCCACTTTCATAGGCATAAGAAAGTTCTTCCATCACGATGCACGCATGAAGAAAATCGCCGCCGGGCCCTCCGTCGTCCTCCGGCAGCCACGTGCATAGAAGACCCGCCTGCCCTGCTTTACGCCAAGCTTCGCGGTCTACAATTCCATCGTCGTTCCAACGCTCTTGATGTGGTTTGATTTCCCGTTCCACAAACGTTCGAACGGCCTGACGAAACAAGTCGTGATCTTCAGAAAAAATTCTACGGCGCATTGAATCCCCCATGAGCCAACATCAACTGTTGGAAATTTGCCTTATAACGAAATGCTTTAAGCTTGTATTTCAACCAAAAGCTGGCGCCCTTTCACTTGGGAACCCAACTCTGTATGGATTGCCTGAATGGTTCCATCTACATCCGCTTTTAACGGATGCTCCATTTTCATGGCTTCAATGACCGCAATGGTTTGACCGCGGGTAACCGCATCACCTTCTTTTACAGTAATGGTCACCACTGCACCATCCATAGGCGCTTTGAGCTTACCGCTACCCGCACCATCGGCCAATTGAGGTGGCCTTAAGGTTGTATCCTCAAGCCGAACACTTCCCTGAGCCGCGCTCAAGTATACGCTCTGACCAGCCTTTAAATAACCCTGTCGTCTGGTGACACCGGCTATTTCATAAACGCACTGTTCACCGTCCCAACTCAAGATCGTTAGCTCAACGGCTTCACCAAGCGCTTGACCCTCAACCTTTACTCCATGGGCAACCTTGTTCAGCAATAGCTCCAACAACTCATCTTGCTCACCAATAGAGAGCTGACACTGAGTGGGAAAGGCTATGCTATTGCGAAAACCACGAGGCAACTTCACCGCACCTTCAGAAGAAGAGTCAGCCAACTTCAGCAAAGCAGCTGAGAGTATCCATTGCTCAGGTTTCAATGCTCCCAATGAGTCTCTAAGCTCCGGTGTGAACCACTCCCCGATCAAAGCAGTTGTCGCCTCACCCTTTACGAAATCATCAGCATTTAACGCTTCTCCCAAGAAGCCCTGATTCGTGGTCATTCCAAGAATTTGCGAGTGCTTTACGATTCGACTTAATTTTCGGCGAGCCGTTTCCCGGTCTGGTCCCCAAGCGATAAGCTTTGCCAGCATTGGGTCATAAAATGGAGTCACTTGCTGCCCCGCAATGACACCATGGTCGATTCTACAGTGGTCCAACTCAGGAATATCAAACCGAAGCAGATCGCCCGTTTGTGGTAGAAATCCGTTGGCAGGATCCTCTGCATAGAGTCTAACTTCAATGGCATGGCCGTTGGATTGGACTTGTTCTTGGCTCAAAGGAAGTACTTCACCGGAGGCCACTCGAAGCTGCCACTCCACAAGATCCAACCCAGTCACCATTTCAGTCACTGGGTGCTCGACTTGCAATCGAGTATTCATTTCTAAAAAGTAAAACTCGCCGCTCGAATCCAGTAAAAATTCAACAGTACCGGCTCCAACATAGTCACAAGCCTGTGCCGCGCGCACCGCCGCTTGTCCCATGGTTTGGCGAAGCTCCTCACTGACCGCCGGGGATGGTGCTTCCTCAATCACTTTTTGGTGTCGCCGTTGAACCGAGCAATCTCGTTCCCCCAACGAAATGCAGTTACCATGGGAATCGGCAAACACCTGAATTTCAATGTGTCGAGGCCGCATAACTGCGCGCTCGATGATCATCTCATCGCTTCCAAAAGCATTGCGAGCCTCAGAGCAAGCTGTCTGAATAGCTTCTGCCAAGGCTTCCTTTTCCTCAACAAGACGCATGCCCCGGCCGCCACCGCCCGCAGATGCTTTAAGCATCACAGGCAAGCCAACCTTCATTGCCTCTTCAATTAAGACCTTCGGATCTTGTTCATTTCCTTGGTAGCCAGGGACGCAAGGTACACCCGCCTCAATCATGGCTAATTTCGATTCTCGTTTGCTTCCCATCAAGGCAATGGCCGAAGCCGGCGGTCCAATAAAGACAATGCCCTTGGCTTCTAGCGCCCGGGCGAAAGATTCATTCTCAGAAAGAAATCCATAACCTGGGTGAACTGCATCCGCCCCAGATTTTTCAATTGCCTGGAGAATTTTCTCCTGATGAAGATACGATTCACCCACGGGTGAGTTCCCTAAATAAACCGCTTCATCAGCTAAGAGCACATGACGTGCTTTACGGTCTGCATCACTGTATACCGCTACAGTTTGATAGCCGAGATTTCTTGCTGTCTTGATGACCCGACATGCAATCTCACCACGATTGGCAATCAATACTTTTGAAAAATGAGTCATGAACCTTTTTCCTCTGCCCATTTAGGAGACCGCTTCTCAATAAAAGCCATCGTCCCTTCAAATCCTTCTGAGCCCTGGACTGCTTGAGAAAACAATTGAGCCGCCTCTTCGAGAACATCGTCGAGTGGACGGACATCTACATCCAGAATCAACGCCTTCGTTTTTGCATTTGCTCCAGGAGCGCAGCGATTCACCGAATCAAGTGTCTGAGCGAGAAGCTCGTTCAGTTCCTCTTCAGTGCTAAAACGTTCGTGCGCGATACCCACCTTCACTGCTTCGATACCGTTGATCTTATTTCCCAAAAGCGCCAACCGGCGGGCTTGGGTTAAACCGATCCGTCTTACAACAAAGGGAGCAATTTGAGCAGGAATCAAACCAAGGGTGGTCTCGGGCATTCCAAGTTTGGCCTCATCGTGTACAAGGCCAACATCGCACACGGAAGCCAAGCCGAATCCGCCTCCCAAGATAGCGCCCTCAAGGACGGCAATAACAACCTGTGGCAGATGTTCCACTCGGTGAATCATTTGTCCAAAAACCCGGTTCAAATCGAAATACGGATCTTTGCCGCCGGTGTCACCGCTCATGGCCAGGGCTCTGGCCTGAGCCATATCCTTGATATCACCGCCCGCACAAAAGTGGCCGCCGGCACCCCGGACAACCACAGCTCGAACTCCCGAATCACCTTCTAGCCACTCACATACAGCATTGAGTTCATGAACCATCTTTAGGCTCATGGCATTACGCGCTTTGGCTCGGTTCAAGGTCAGGTGAAGTACGGAACCCTTGGTTTCCAGTAGAAGCGTTTCGCATTCTGGAGCACTCACAATTACACCTCTTACTTCTTTTTCGCGCGGGGTAGAATACCCATGAACTTAGCAATAATTCCCAGCATCACTTCATCAGCACCACCACCGATGGAAGTTAAGCGGCTGTCACGGTAGGCTCGCGAAACTTCGTTGTCCCACGTAAATCCCATTCCACCCCAGTACTGTAGGCAGGAATCCGTTACTTCGCGGCTTAATCGCCCGGCCTTTAACTTCGCCATAGAAGCAAGAAGAGTGGCATCGTTTCCATTGATATGGTCATCACAAGCCCGGTAAACCAAAGAACGTAGGCATTCTACATCGGTCTTTAACTCAGCCATTCTGAAGTGAATGACCTGGTTATCAATCAGTGGAATTCCAAATGTCTTTCTCTCTTTGCAGTATTCAATGGTCGCATCGATACAGTTCTCGAGACCCTTTAATGCTACGGCTGCAGCATAAATTCTTTCTTCCTGGAACTGCATCATCTGCATGGCAAAACCCATGCCCTCTTCACCGATTCTAAAGCGCTGAGGAATACGAACATTCTCGAAAAATATTTGAGCGGTATCTGATGACTTCATACCCAGCTTTTTAATCTGCTTTTCAACGGTGACGCCCGGAAGGTCCAAAGGAACAATCATAAGCGATTTGTTCTGATGCACTTTTCCTTCACTGGTATTGGCCAGCAAACAAATAAAGTCACCTTGGGTGGAGTTGGTGATCCACATTTTGGTGCCATTGATAATGTAGTCGTCGCCATCCTTTTCGGCGCGGGTTGTCAGTGCCGCCACATCTGAACCACCGGCCGGCTCGCTTACGGCAATGCAAGCAACCTTATCTCCCGCGATGGCTGGACGCAGAAACTCTTCACGCAAACCATCTGAGCCCCATCGGGCCAATGCCGGGGTTGCCATATCGGTCTGCACACCTACTGCCATTGGAATAGCGCCACACCTTACGGCCCCCATCTCTTCGGCAAAAACAAGCTCATAACTGTAGTCGAGCCCCATTCCACCAAACTGCTCTGGCTTGTTGATACCCAAAAGTCCCAAATCACCCATTTTCTTGAAAAGTTTATGAGCGGGAAAAATACCGGCCTCTTCCCACTCTTCAACATGGGGGTTGATTTCATTTTCAACAAATTGACGTACCGTGCGACGTAGTTCGTGGTGTTCTGCTGTAAACTTCATTAGCTTCTCCCTCCAATGGCATTAAAGCCGTGCAATCCCAAAAGTATTCGTTCTAAGTGGTCGGACATTGGCTTCTGCGCATACATCCAACAAAAATCCCAAAAGACGACGTGTGTCACGAGGGTCAATCAAACCATCGTCCCACAGTCTTGCTGTTCCAAATAGAGCCGTTGACTCTTTATCCATTCGATCCGCAGTGTGCTTCTCCAAGGCATCAAGCATCGCCGGGTCAGGCGTTAAATTATTTCGAGCGTGCTTTTGCTCGGCCACAATTCGTAAAACCTTACCTGCTTGTTCACCACCCATGACCGCAGTTCGACTGTTGGGCCATGAGAAAATAAAACGCGGGTCCAATCCACGACCGCACATGGCATAGTTTCCTGCCCCGTAAGAGCCGCCCACAACAATGGTCAGCATCGGTACACGAGCATTCGCTACGGCTTGTATCATTTTGGAACCGTGCTTAATGACACCCTTACGTTCTGCATCTGTGCCGACCATAAATCCCGTTGTATTTTGTAAAAACACAATTGGCGTGTTGCTCTGGTCCATCAGCTGAATAAACTGTGCCGCCTTGGCAGCGCCTTCTGGAGTAATGGGTCCGTTATTACCAATCACTCCACAGGAATGCCCCCAAATGGAAATCTGGCCGCAAACTGTTTGACCATCCCAGGCCTGTTTAAACGCTAAAAACTCACTGCCATCGGCTATGCGAGCAATGATTTCGCGTACATCGTAAGGTGTCTTTGAATCCGTAGGGACAACGCCCAACAATTCGTCTGGCGAATATAAGGGCTCGTCGTAAGC
>CAZZDT010000047.1:0-10984 GCA_964652435.1 uncultured Bdellovibrionales bacterium | reverse complement strand
ACCATTGTCATGTTGAGCGGATTTTGCCTGATGATTGGTTATGGCTTAATTGGCGGAAATCTCGAATCCTGTGGATGCCTGGGAAGTTTCAGTGAACTTTCCCCAAGCCTCGCCGTCCTGCGAAATGTAGCTTGTATAGGCGCGGCTCTATGCGCTCTGCGATTCGAGCCCACCCCAGTATCAGCGCCGTGGAAAGGGTGGATTCTTGGAGCTGCCTGTACCCTGGCTGCACTGGCGACAGGAACGAGCGTAGAAGAACCCCACTTTCAACAACCGACGCTGATTTATGGGGAACAACTCATCGATTTAGACATCAACCTTCCAGAACTCAACGATGGGCCCGTGGCTATCTTTATCTTCAAAGCCGGTTGCTCCAAATGCTGGGATGCTTTGCCGCAAATTCAGACCCTGCAAAATGAGCCAAGGCTCAATGTCCTTGGGATCACCCCCAGCACACACACCGAAATAGAGACCCTGCGAGAAAAGCTACAACCGCAATTCCCAATCCACTCCATTAGCCAAGAAACCTACGAAGATCTGGATGTAGAAATCCCAGCGATCTTGCTGCTGCACAATGGAGTACTTAAGGCACATCTCGAGGGTAGAATCCCAACGCTTGAATCCATCCAACACTTCAGCGAGGCCTGGTTCAGCAAATACCTCGATGGACAAGCCCTAACCCAATAGGCTACCCATCTAACCCTGATTATGATTTCATCAAGTGAGGGCTAAAACAGCCCAAGGAGACTCACCAACATGACAAGCTTTCGTTCAAACAGACTGGGCTCTTTGGGCATTTCAGATATTCGCACCATGACCAAAGAATGCGTGCGAGTAGGCGGTATCAATATGGGCCAAGGCGTTTGCGATATGCCAACCCCCATCCCAGTTAAAGATGCAGCCATTGCAGCCATCAACAACCGTGAAAGCCGTTACTCTTACGCCGAAGGTACCGTTGCTCTTCGGGAAAAGATTGCTGAGAAGCTCAAGCGTGACAACAACATCATTGCCGATCCCAATTCAGAAGTAGTCGTTACTGTTGGCTCCACCGGCGCCTTCTGCTCTACCATGCTTGGACTGCTCAATCCGGGCGATGGCATGATCCTGTTCGAACCCTACTACGGTTATCACTTGAACTGTGCGGCGATTGCAGGCGTGGAACCACAATTCGTAACGCTCAAGGCGCCAAACTTCTCCCTCGACGAAGCCGCCATTCGCGCTGCCATCAAGCCCAACACGCGAGCCATTGTTGTCTGCACACCCGCCAACCCAAGCGGGAAGATGTATACGCGTACAGAACTTGAGCTCATCGACAAAATTGCCGAAGAATTCGACCTCCTCGTCATCTCCGATGAAATTTACGAATACATTCGCTACGACGGGCAAGAACACATTTCCCCTGCATCCGTGGGCAATATCCGTGAGCGCTCGGTCACCATCATGGGCGTCTCCAAGACCTTCAGCGTGACTGGTTGGAGACTTGGATACGCAACGGCGCGTCCCGAAATGGCACAAGCTTTAACCTTGGTAAGTGATATCTACTACATCTGCGCGCCTACCCCACTGCAGCTCGGTGCAGCCGCTGGATTTGATATGGACAAGAGCTTTTTTGATGACCTTCAAACGAAGTACCAACACAAGCGCGACAAGTTCTGCGGGGCACTTAAAGAAGCAGGAATGAATCCAATTATCCCTAAGGGTGCTTACTACGTGCTGGCGGACATTTCGGATTTTGGGTTTAAGACCTCCAAGGAAGCGGCTTTGCACCTGCTGGAAACATGTAAGGTTGCATCGGTACCCGGAACAGCCTTCTACCAGGGAGATGAAGGCCAAAGTCTTCTGCGATTCTGTTTTGCTATTGAAGACCATTTGATTGACCAAGCTTGTGAGCAAGTCTTAAAGTTCAAATCGAAATAACACCAGTTCTTTCATTCATGCTCCAACCCACACATGAACCACCACTACCTCCTGAATTCTGGAGTAGACTTGAAGCGGGAGAAACCGTTCCCTTTCAAGGCCTCGGCGATAGCATGCGCCCTTTTTTTCCTTCGGGAACCTGGTTCTTATTAAGGCAAGACCCTATCCATCAGCTGCAAGTGGGAGATATCGTTTTCATGCTCCGGGAAGACCAGCCCATCGTACACCGGATTACTGCGCTGCCATCTAAAGACTCATCTCAGTTGAAAACCTGCGGTGACTGTTATTATGAAGATGACCCACCTTGGAAACCAAGCCAATACCGTGCCCGTGTTGTGGGAATCTTAGAGGACAAAACAAGAGACTCAAGACGTCTTAAAATGCCTCACGATCTACTGGCAACGTTATACAGACACGCGGGTCCGGCCATAAGAATCGGCCTGAAGATGTATCGCCGAATTAAAAAGAGATGACTCTATCGATTCGAGTCAAGCTTAGCCTGCGCAGGGAATAACTTCTGGCTTGCCGCGCACTACGCCTTCCTCGGCATCCTTTGCTCGTCTTTTTTCCCATTCTTTTTCTACATCAACCGGACCATGTAGATCTTCCCATACTTGCCGCTTCACATTCGCTTCCAAACAAGTTTGTTTATCTGACCCCGTATAATTTCCGGTGTTGGTAAAAACATTCCCGGAACTGCGGCTACACCAAGGCTTATCGGTGCACTTCGTACAGTCGCTAAAATCGGACGATTTTAATTCTCGAATTCGGTTAAAAATGGGCGAATGATGCCAGATGTCGTGAAAAGATTGGTCACGTACATTACCACTTTTTAGCGGAGCATTGATGCATGGGTAAACATCACCATTTGCCGCGATTGCACATTGGACAGTGGCACAAGCACATTGCATGAATCGTTCGGGGTCTAAGTCTGGCCCACCGGCCAAAAACATTTCCTTATTTTCACTGAAGACTTTATAGAGTGTGTCTTCTTTGGCTCTGTGTTCAGTCGAAGTTGTACTTCCATCGTGACGCACATTGATACTGGGATTCATCACAAATCCAGCTTGGTAGCTCATGGCCAATTCTCGTAGGCCCTGGATCTCGTCGCCGTTGGTCTCTGTAACATTGCCATTGATGGTAAGAAGCATGCCATGACGAACAATGGCATCACAGGCTTGAATCGTTTTTACGAACGAACCTTTTTTCGCAGTAAAGGCATCGTGAGTCTCTGCCTTACAACCATAGAAACTTAAGCCGATATCGTGCACGCCTAAATCAGCCAACTCTTTTGCCTTGGCATCGGTTACCATCAGACCATTGGTCTTAAGAGCAACCTTCGCATGGTAAGAACGTGCGTGCTTGATAAATTTGTTAAGACTCGGATGCATCAGCACTTCACCGCCCGTGAAGGTGATTGCCCAACACCCAGTTTCAATCACTTGAGTAATCGCATCTAAAATTTCAGAATCCGTCAGTTCGTCGGTAAAGCGAGAAACACTCTTCGTGGCCTCCCGGTCGTAGTTATAGCAATGGAGGCATTTGAGATTGCATTTTTGAGTGATCTCAAACATAACCGACCAGGGTATTAACTTCCCTTTGGTCTTCTCAACCAGGTAATCATTGGCAGAAGGTGTTTGACTGCGGAGTCTCACAAATGATGAATCAAACATGTCACACGTTTCCAATCCTTCAGCCCAAATATATATTCAACCTGAGCGCTAACCTCATCACTCTCTAGCGAAAATTCCAGGAGACCAAAAGGCTATGGCAGACTTATTAAATATCGAAATTGCCCAGCTTTGCATACAATTTAGTGGCCAAGCCGCGCTTCTGGAAACCATGCAGGAACGCTATGCAGGCTTTGTTGTTCAGCATCCGCCTAGGGTCACCATGGAACTGCGCGAAGTGGCCCCTTTAGACCCTAGCTTTCGAGAGTCCGAGTTTCTTCCTGAAATTAGATACTTAGATGATGGGTTTGAAATAGACCATGCCCCTTATTTTTTGATTCGATACAACAGCCAAACCCAAGGTGGGGTGCTGAACTATAGCCTGGCGCCTCGTAACCTACCCTTTGGAGAGGTCAGTCCCCCAGAGCAATACAGCCCTCTGCCTTTCGGGCTTCGACGTGCGATCGGTAGTTTATTTATTACCTTATTGGCGCAAGACGGTGCTCCCAGCCTGCATGCATCATGCGTTGAGCACAATGACAAAGCCGTGGTCGCGCCTGGTGACAGTGGAACCGGTAAAACGACTTTTTTCTATATGTTTCCCACTGAAAACCGGCTCAACGATGAGTTCGTCACGCTTCGTTTGTGTGAGGATGAGAGTGTGAATATTTTCTCAACGCCCTTTTCTGCGAGCTGGGATGCTCCAAGAGAGAGCCGGCAATCAAAACTGAAATATCTGCTGCAACTGATTCAGGCCCCCAATGAAGAATGGGGAGATTTAAAGAGTTCTGATGTTTTAAGGATTTTGACCCACAACTCCGTGCTTCCGGTTGGTGCGGATGCAGAGTGCGCTTTAAATTTTCAGTCGTACACAGAATTGGTAGGACGCATCAAGGGAAAATCCTTAAGATTCTCCCTCAATGCAAAAAGCGTGGTGGATAAAGTCGTGGAGTTGCTCAGCTCAGATTAACAAGGACCAGCAAATGAACTGTTGTCTGACTGGTGACAGAGAGCGCAAGCACCCACACCGCTGTTTAATCCACAGTTGCCAAGACTTGTTCTCGCAAACCCATCTTCATGGGTGATACGAGGCGTCCGATAAGGCTTTTTATCTTTCTTAGGCTCTTCTATTTTCGTTTTCATCTCAGCACCCTCCTAAAAGATATTATCGAACCAATAAGGCATCATTAGAAGCTTTTTCTAGAATAAGCAACCCACCAGTACCATTCATATTGACGCCCGCGGCAGCCCGCGCAAAGCCATTGGAGCTACCTGGAATGTAGCCCACCTTCACCATCGAATCACTCGACGCGTTGTAAGTGAAGAAGAACAAAGGTGTAGCATCGTTAGGTCCAGGAACGGCCACGAGATAGTCCCGTCCAATGGATGCGGTTGTTACAAACGTACCGAATCCATTGTTTGCGCCACCTGACCAGGTTGTACTGTCAAGCTCGTTGAATGTAATGGAACCTAGGTCTGCGACATCATAGACGGCAGGTACAATTCCTGGGTTCACACCCGGCGTTGAGTCTGGATTGCTGGTCCCCTTAAATATGGTAACCACGTCGTTGTTAACCGAGGTAATGGCAAGCCAATCCGCTGAGTCCCCAGCACGTGGTTGAGCAATCACCGCAATGGATTGACCAAAGACATTGCCCTCGGCTCTTCGCAATGTATGCATCAACGATGTCGATGTTGTGAGCACTTGCGTTCCCGTGATGGTTCCACCTTCGAACACGTACACTTCACCGGATCCGCCGCCACCATGACCGACAGAGGTATCAGCAAAAATCAGCTCGTTGACACCATCGCCTGTTACATCGGCCGCCGCAAAGGAACTTCCGAATGAGAAGTAACCACTGCTGAAATCGCTGTAGCCGCGAATCACAAAATCTGCTGCTATTTGTCCCGCACCAGCGCCGGACTCTACAGCATCAACGGTCGAAGCGGTAAACACACTACGGTCACCGCCCGTAAATCCGAGCACCGCGTTGGTAAAGGTAGAATCAAACGGCGCGGTTGCAACAAGTTCATCACCAGCTGTGCCGTCCACATTCACCAAGCCAACATAGGTTCCAAAGAAGCTACCCGCTGCGCCCAAGAGCACAACATCGGCAGCCACCGTTGGGTGGTCATTATCTGGTGCTGCAGTGCTCCACCAAGGTGAGCCCGCCGAGCTATCATCTCGTCCATAATAGATATAGACAGCACCACCGTTGTTGGCACCTCCGCTAGACTTGGCTCCAAAATCCGCAATCGCGATGTCTTCGAAGGAATCGTTATCGAAATTACCTACGGCAAAATCAAAGCCAAAGTTACCCGAACCATTCGCGGCCGCGCCAATCGTAATCGGATAATTGGAACCACTTCCCTTAAGCGTACTCAAGTAGAGGAAAAAGTTACCATCGTTATTCTTCAAGAGAACATCCGAGATATTATCGCCGTCAAAATCCAGTACTTTCATAGCTTTCACTTCACTGGCACCGGCATAATCTACATAGGCTTGGCCACCTTCGAGCACAGGACTTGATGGAGTCACATCATCGGCAGACTCAGCGTTGACGAAGTAGAACTCTCGCTCCGCTTGGTTACCGGCAATGCTGCTCGAGTTACCCGCATTATCCCCTGCCTCAACTGCAAAGCAGTAACTTCGGTGTGGAAGCAGCCCACTAACCGCCACGTAGCTCACGCCATCGACAGTATTCACACTGCCAATGGTCAAACTGTTGCCATTCACAGTGGAGCTATCTTCGGTGACGCTGCTGACAGTCAATTCGCTGCAAGCCGAGTAAACTGTTCCGGCGTCATATGTAATCTCTAGAGCAGCAACTTTAACAGTGTAGCTAGATGCTTCACCTTCACTGCCATCATCCCCAGAAGGGGCGAAGGCAAGTACAGCCTGACCCGCTTGGCGACTACAGCTACCGCCAGCTACGCAATGAGTAGCACAAGCAGCATCTTCAAAGGTCGCAGGATCAGCGGACGGAGTGCCCACCGATGCTGGAGTGGTCGATTCACCAATGCAAACTGTCGGCGTTACATTCGCCGGCGGTGTGGCATCAATGCTAACTCGAATACGCTCTGAAGCCACTGTCCGTGGGTCTTTAGGAGTCGCCGCGTTACCAGCAGCATCACTAAAGGTTGGAGTGATAAGAGTCACAGACCCGTCGGCCAATTCGGCGATGGTCAAGTTTGTGAAAGTGACCGAGCAAGAGGTTGCGCCGGCACTGCAACCACTGGAAGTCGCAGTGGCATTTGTGGTGGTCACCGTCGCGCCGCTGGCTTCACTGGTCACCGTCAATGAAACATCCACGTTTGCGGCCAAGCCGTAAAGGTCGAGTTTCAATGCTGTTGTTGCATCAAAACTAAAGACCCCATCATCGGAAGCTCCTGCATCAAGCGCTGCAGTCCAAGCGGCAAGACCTGCTTGTGAAATGTTAGCACCAACTGTTTGTGTATTGGTTTCACCCGTACACGAAACTTCATTCAGGGCGGCATCCATAGGTACATTCAACCCAAGCAATGAACAACGCTCAAACTGGAAGGTCGGCGCTGTCGTGTCGGCTACTAGATCCGAGTACGTTGTTGTACCGCAAGCAACGGTTGACCCACCTGAATCACAAAGGATTGTTACCGCTAGCTCAAAACCGGCTTCGCTCGAATCGTCAACCGTCGGGATTGTAAAATCGGTAAAGGTTGCAGTGTAATAAGTGGTGCCCGAACCTGGGTCCACTGTTTCTACAAGCTGATTACCGTCTTCACGAACAGCCTCGGCAGTCGCTCCGTTGGTCACAATTTGTACCCCTACCGGCGTATCACCACCGGCGGTCGGCGTAACGACGAAATCCATATCAATGGTTGCCGAATCCACCAGCGAAGATGAGATTGCCAAATCGCTGACCAAATCCACTCGAGTTCCTGTGCCCGGTGTTAGAATATAACCATCCAAGGTTGTACCTGGGTTGTTGATTCTCACAAAGACACTTTCAGAACGGCTCACGTTTCCGTTTGGATCCGTTGCCTGCAGTCTAAATTCACGAACGATGGCTGGGTTAACCAACGCATCACCCGCCAAAGCAGCTAGATAAGACACAGAAGACGCTTCATCGCTGGTCTTAGCAAGCGTTCCGCTGTCTACGTTTGCCCAGATACCTCCGCTGGTTCGGCTCTGAAGTGCCATGGCTACATTGCAAGTGCCGCTGCCACTGTTACCTTCCAAGCTGTCATCGCTGTTTGAGCAGCCACGCAGCGTGAACTGAATATCAGTTCCAACATCGTTACATGCGTCGGCTCCGAGGTCGGCTACCAAATTGGCCGGGCAGCCGTTGCCCGCTGTGGTATCAAATGCACACTGCTTGTTACCGTTTTGATAAGCACCGCCACCAAAATCTTTTAAGTCAGCCACGCACGCTGCATTGGTTGCATCAGCATTACACGAAGCAGTGATATCTGCACCGCCCGCCGTAAGCGACATGCCAAGCTCAGCTGGTTTAAAGTCAACGCTGAGAAGCTCTTGGTTCATCGTCACTGAGTTACCAACACCATCCGTAAATACGACTTCCAACTGCTCAAGACCTTGGCGAAGCGGAACCGCTGGGCCACCGCCACCGGCAGCGCTGAAAATAATTTGTGTTGCAGAATCAGAAACAACAACTTCGGACTCATACAACTCACTTGGGTTGGATGAACCATCCGCATCAAAAAGCTGAACGGTTGCCTTAGAGCCAACAACTGCTGTTTCCCCTGCGAAGTTCACAACAATGGCATCCTCAAGAACCGCCGTCGTTACTGCTTGGATAGCTGCTTGGTCCTGTGGGTCTGCAGTTAAAAGAGAGGCAACTGCTGGGAAATCCACGCCGCTGAACACCGTGCCCGAAGTCGGCGAAGGCACCGCCAACGTCAACGTACTTGGTCCGGTAGTGTCGACCTCAAAGCTTAGCTCAGGTGAGCTTGCAGCTGGGTTACCACTTGTGTCGGATACCGAAGCAGTGATCTCGTTGGAACCTTCTGCCACCGCGATAGAGGCGACGGCTTCAAGGGCATCACCAACTTGTGAAAGCACCCCAGTAGCTGTATTGCCACCATTGGTAACGGTAACTGTTTGGCCGTCTAAATCGCTTGCAAAATCAACCCGCACCCGAACCGACGCTTCATAGTTACCAGTCGTGCCCGTCACTTCATTGAGACCAGCACTTAAGCGAATCGTTCCATCTCCCAAATCGTTGTTGGTATCGTTCGCAGTTAGATCGATGGCCGAAATGGTCGGTACAACGCTGTCGACAGTAAATCTGTAAAAGTCCGATGCCGTGTTTACAACACCGTTTGCCTCGCCGACTTCAGCATGAATCCACTGCTCTCCCTCTGGAATAGTCTGGAGTGGAAAGGTCAAGACACCACCTGTAGCCGAAATGGTACCGATGACAAAACCACGCATGAGAGTATTATCGCCAGAATCGCCTTTAATCAGCGCAGGATTCGCACCAGGAGCTACATCTGTTCCAACACTAGGCTCAGATGCACTGGAAGGAAATCCCCATCTACATGGAGTGGTACCGCCACCATTGGCCACTGAAGCCGTTGAACAAAGCGTCACTGTTGTTCCCGCGGGAACAGCCACAGAGTTGTAGTAAATATCATCCTGAAAACCGGCTGAACCACTTCCGTCCTGGGCTGCCGTCAAAACGCCACCAGAGGAACTGGTTGTTACCGTGACCGCAGGATCTAAAATCAGAGTATAGAAATTGTATGTAAATGAGTCGCTTACGTTACCCGCAGCATCTGCTGCAGACAATGAAACGGTGTACCCCGATTTGAGAGAGTAAGCCTCCGAGAAAGTGAGTCTTGGAAATTCTACTTCGCCACCAGAAACAGTAGCGGAGATAGTAAACTCAGTTGCTCCCGCCAAACTCACACCGTCCACATCCACGTTATCCCGGAGGTCGCTGAATGACTCACCTGAATTCGTCAAAGTCAAAGACACAGCATCACCGTCGTCAAGACCTGCAACAGCATAGCGGAAACTTAAGTCTAACTTGTCGCCATTGGCTATAAAAACATCAGAAGACGCTCGTAAAACAACCTCGGCTGGCGGCGCCTCATATGTTGGTGAGTTTTGCGTAAACGAAGGAGCCGTACGGTCTACAATAATCGTCTCAACATCACTGCCGCTTTCGTTACCGGCAGCATCAACCAGCTTCGCGTCAAACGTTACATCCTGGTCAGCATTACCAAAGTCAACATTGAGAATGGTTACATCATATCGTCCCGCAACCGCAGCGATAACCACTGCGCTCGCAAACGTTGTTCCATCGGAAGATGTCACAGAGGTTCCAGCCAGACTATCTAACGTGTAAGTCTTGGTGGAGCCGTCACCACCGTAAGTAGCAGTGAGAACCAAGCCAACATCACTCAAGGTTTCATTGGTAGCATTTGGGTCAACCCGCATGGTCACCGCGTGCTGTAAGCTTCTTGTGCACTCACCCAATGGGTTTTCAACGGTATCGCTGAATGAACAGTTCACATAACTTGGCGTTGAAGAGTATGGAATGGTTACCGAGGTGGTCCCCAAACCATTGGTCCAAACTGTCTGCGAAAGAATAGGTGCTGAAGGTACCGTATCGTCAATATTCACAGAGATTGGAAGCGTTGCACTTGCACCGCTGGCCGCAGTACATGTTACAGAAATCTCCAAAGCGCCGTCCGCATAATCACTGACGGGTAAATCCACTTGCAATGAATTGCCCGCGGCCCAGTCCACATCGTCGGCTACTAAAGAACCACCAATCGAAACATCACAGCTGGTCGGGGTCACCGGCGAGCCTGCTAAGAGACCAATATTGACGCGGTCCAACGCATCGCTGCGCAAGCTCGAACCATTCACCGGGTAAGTAACTTCGAGGCTCGGACCATCTCCCTGAGGAACGGTTACGTTAATACTGAAATCATCACTGATATTACCGTACGCATCGGTAAAGCGTGCAGTCAGGCTGGCGCTGCCTGGCGATAGCGATACCGGTCCAAAAACCGTGCTTGTATTGCCCGCAGTCAAAGCCTGAGAAGAAGTAGAATCAAAACCTGTACCCGCCGCATCAACGATCAAGGTCACTGTACCATCGGCACTGTCTGCTGCATCAAGAGCCGGAGAGAGATTCAGGCTAAATCCGTTGCTCAAATCAGTATCGATATCGTCATCGATGGTCAGCTCAGCACCATCGGCTATAGCAACGCCGCCAGCTCCGAGAATCGATACGATCGGTGGAGCGACATTACGTTGAGTAAATGCAACCGATGCTGTCTGCTCGTTTGCTTCTGTACCCAGATAGGTGTCGTGGCTGGTCACGGCAACACAAACCGGCTGGCCCAGCAGATTATTGACTGGCGCACCTTCTCCATCCACC
>CAZZDT010000046.1:0-11013 GCA_964652435.1 uncultured Bdellovibrionales bacterium | reverse complement strand
AAGGCACACTTAATTACTCGGGTGTGCCTTGCTTCATCCAATTGCATAAGAGGTTTGCCTGCTCGGCGTTGGGCACCGACGGGCAAGCCTCACACACCGGTGGCATCTCAGCGGCCAGTATCTCGTCTAACGCACCCTGGGCATTTTCTACGGATGCAGTGTAAGTGGTATAATCCACACCTACAGGGGCACCCTCACGCTCAACCCCTGTTTTCTCGTGGTTATGACAATAATTGCACTTCGCTTCGAACATAGGAGCAATATCTGCCGTATAGGTTACAGTTTGCTCCAGGTCCGACTCACAAACGATGTCTTCGGAGCAACCCGTAAAAAGAAATAAAAACGGAAGTACTAAAATGAGACACCCTCGTCTCATAGGTTTTGTACATTGATTCATTTTTGAGCCCTGTTTGATGACTTGTTCAACCGAGAGCTGCTTGAACCTTGCCTTGCTCCGGCTGCGCAGAAACCACTTCTGCGCTCGCTGCTTTTTCGGCCGCAAGAAAACCATAGCACAAGGCAGGGCCAATGGTACCACCTGCGCCAGGGTAGGTACGTCCCATCATGGAGGCCGTTGTATTGCCGGCCGCATAAAGCCCGGGAATAACCTCACCATTGTCCCTTAACACACGAGCATCTGCATCCGTCAACAGACCACCTTTGGTACCCAGGTCTCCAGGAAAAAGAGGAATCGCGTAGTAGGGAGCTTTGGTCAAAGGAGCCATGCAAGGATTGGGCGTCACCCGGTCATCACCGTAATAGCGATCTGATGCACTCTCTCCTCTTCCAAAGTCCAAATCCTTTCCAGTTCTCGCCATCTCATTAAACCGCTGAACAGTTTGCTCGAGCTTCGAACCATCAACCCCCAACTTCTGAGCGAGGTCACTGATGCTTGAGGCTTTGACCAAGAATTCTTTCCTCAGCTTTCGTGGTAATGTTTTGTCCGGCAATGCTTTACCCGGCCCGACGGGACCCGCAATGTAGTTGTGACGGTAATTCGCATCGAAAACCATCCAACCGGGCACCGTATGACCGGTTTCTTGATGGTTCTTATACATCTCGACCACCACATCAACATAAGGAGCGGACTCGTTGGTAAACCGCTCACCCCCGCCATTGATGAAAATGCCACCCGGTAAACTTTTTTCAACCACAAGTACCCAGCCGCTGGTTGTACCAGGATATTGCGTTACCGGAGTCCACCATGCCTCACTCATCAACGCAGTGCCTGCCCCAGCCTGCATTCCCATTTGAATGGCATCACCGGTGTTGTCTTCATTTCCAGCTGTCCATTCCACCGAAGCTGGTTTGGGACCGTATTCCTCGCGCATTTTCAAATTGCGCTCAAAACCGCCGGCCGCTAAGAGTACCCCGCGCTTGGCTTGCACCCGCACGGACTTGCCATTTTTCTGAATCACTGCACCAACGGCTACACCGTCTTCAAAAATGAGTTCAGAAGCAGGACTCTCCAACCAAATTGGCACGTCCCGATCTTTAAGGCTCATCCGCAAACGACCAATCAAAGCATTGCCATTGGTCAAATAAGTGTCTCGTCCAAACTTGCGTCGCTTTGGATAACGAAATCCATACTTCACGAAAAGCCACGCCATCAGCATAAGAGACTTGAAGCCCAGCATAATCATCGTCTTGGCTATTTTTGCCGTGATCATCATTTTACCCATGATGAGTGCACTTTGAGCCGGCACATGCAGCAGTGAAAAATCTTGCTCCAAAAGCGCACCGTCAAAAGGCACGGGCTCCATAGAACGCCCCCCTGGTTTACCACCCGGTGCTTCTGGGTAGTAATCCGTATACTCGGTCAAAGGCATAAATTTCAGATGTGTGTTCTTGGCAAAATAATCGATCATTCGCTTACTGTTATCGCGATAGTTCACCAAGAGTTCCTCGGGTACCTCACCTTGAGTGATGTGCTTGAGATAGGTCAGCGTGTCCTCGTCGGAATCTTGAATACCGCAATCAGCCATATGAAGATTATTACCAACCCAGCAAACACCGCCGCTCATAGCCGATGAGCCACCATAGGTTTTCCCTTTTTCCACCAGGAGAACATCCAACCCGAGATCGCTTCCGCGAATACCGGCCGCCATAGCACCCGCTCCAGAGCCAATCACCAAAAGGTCTACACTGTGGTCCCAACTCGACATATTCGTTTAACTCCCAGTATCCACACCACCAATATTAGAACATGTTCTAGGTCTTGCCAGTGATGCCTGTCAACGTAAGAGCCCCGTGTAGGTGCGTCTACCACAATGTAAACCTTGAAATGAACAAGCCGAATGCGATGAAATCAAAGGAGTTCGGGATTCTTTTTTTTGTCGTGTTTTCAATAGCCTGGAGTATCTCAACATGGGTTTTTTCAATCATCAATTGCCGTTTATCTGGAAGCTCGTGGGCATCATGCGCACAATGAAAAAACATGTAAACTCGTCAATGAACATCGCTGATTTTGTCGAAGCCAATGCCAAACGCTGGCCCAATAAAGAAGCGATTGTTGATGCAGAAGGAATCGAAAAATCGATTACATGGAGTGAGTTTGACGCCATGGCAAATCAAGTGGCCAACTGGGCGGTCGAGCGCGGTCTCAAAAAAGGAGATCGCGTCGCACTCTACATGGACAACCTGCCAATCTATCCAGTGATCTGGGTGGGCTTGGGTAAGATTGGCGTCGTAACAGCGCTGATCAACTCTCACCAAGAAGGAAAAGCGCTCACCCACTCCATCAATGTTGCGAACTCAAAAGCCATCATCACTCAGGCAGGCAAAACAGATCCCATTGCAGCCATCCGCTCGGAGCTGCCTGATGATATCCTCTTGGGAACCATCGGTCCCAATATCACCGAAGGCTACGAGGATCTTCGAGCGTCATGGGAAGATTGCTCCAACGACCCGCCTCAAAAACCAAGTGACCTTAAAGCGGTCGACCCGTTGATACTGATTTACACTTCCGGAACCACAGGACTTCCAAAAGCAGCGGTCATCACGCATATCCGAAGCTTAGGCGCAGGTCTCGTCTTTGCTCGATTGGGAAATATTACGAATCACGACACCATCTATACAGCATTGCCACTTTACCACAGCGCAGGTGGAATGATCGGCGTTGGCTCTACGTTCACCACGGGCGGTAAAATGGTGGTTCGACGAAAGTTCAGTGCCAGTCACTTCATATCCGATTGTCAAAAGCATGGTTGCACTGTGGCTCAGTACATTGGCGAAGCACTGAGGTATCTACTCACCACGCCAAAGAGCGCCGAAGATCAAAACCACCAGTTACGTTTCTTTCTAGGGAATGGTTTACGACCCGACATTTGGGATGAAATCGTTGAGAGATTCAACGTAAATATTTTTGAATTCTACGGAGCAACTGAAGGCAATGTGACGCTCTTAAACCCGTATGGCATGGCCCACGCGGTAGGGTATATGCCTCCTATTCTTCAGAAGCTTCTTCCCTATTCAATTGTGAAATTTGATATTGAGAATGAGGAACCCATTCGAAATGCGAAAGGATTCTGTGAACGTGTGAGCCCTGGGGATATTGGCGAAGCCGTTGGACAAATTCGAGACAACGACCCAGTCACAGAATTTCGCGGTTACACCAACAAAGAAGCAACCGCCAAAAAGATCCTTCAAAATGTTTTCCAAACGGGAGACCGATTTTTCAGAACAGGCGACCTACTGCGAATGGATTCGGAAGGCTTTGTCTACTTCATGGATCGCATAGGAGACACCTTTCGCTGGAAAGGTGAAAACGTTGCCACCACCGAAGTAAGTGAGGTGATCAATACTGTCGCGGGAATCAAAGAGTCGATTGTATACGGCGTTGAAATCCCAGGACACGACGGTAGAGCAGGAATGGCTTCCTTGGTTCTAGAAGAAAACTTTCAAATGGAAGCACTGACCAAAGCCCTAGAAGAGCTACCCACCTACGCAAGGCCGATCTTTGTACGGATATTACCGGAGCCCGACCTGACAGGTACCTTCAAACATCAAAAAGCGAGACTGAAAAAAGAAGGTTACAGCCTAGAACTCAACGAACCACTCTACATTCGAGATGCTTCCAGCGGACAATATCTAGAACTGAATCAGGAGCGAACTGACGCGCTGCACAATGGCGCCCGAGTTTAAAAGCTACTGGAGATAAGACGCTTGGTCTGCAGCCACGGCTGCGTCTAAGAGGGTTCTGCATCGTTCCTTGGAACTCGAGCCGGTAATCACCAGAGTACGCGTTCCCGTTACACGGCGAAGGTTACCCGCGGCCCACTCAACGTAGCCCGTGACCGACTTAATATCCTCAGGCATCATTGAGAAGCCTAATTTATGGGATGCAAAGAGCTTTTCCACGATGCCTTCGGCATCGGTCGCTTCAAAAATACGCCCATCGTGTAATTGCAGTTTCATGTTTCCCCCCGGATATGAGATTCAGCCAATCATTTAAGTGACTAAATTCATTAATATTATTGGCTTATACTCCCCCAAGTCTAAGCCTCAACTTTCGCAAGTACTTAAACAAGTACCAGGGTCCCCTGACATCTATGGGACTCGCGAGCGCGATAATCTACAAAGCAGAGCGAAATGCAAATTTTTTAAGGGCAATCAAGCCACTTTGATGCGTGGCATCGAAGTGGAAAGATCTGCTAACCTACGGCCTCAAGAGTAGAAGTACCACGTCAAACCTGTGTACCCACCGGAGCCACGATGAGCGAATCACCCGATATTTCACCTGATCTTCTAGACATCGTGTCCCGAGAATTTCGTGCTGCCCTGGAAAAAACTGGGGGCTCTCTCAATCAAGAGCAAGTGGACCGGGTACTGGATAGTCTTCGAGAACGCAGAGCTTTCTCATCAACCCCTACTATTCTTTCTCCTCTTGCCACACTGCAAACGCCTTTCGAAGTTGTATTGGCCAGTCGATTCTTACACCTATTTGCAAATCCCGACGGACGCAGCCTGCAAGATGGAGGGCTGTCTCCGCGCATGTTGCCTGGCTTTTTCAAAGTGGTCCGCATGATGATTGGCGGCCCAAAATACGATAGCTACGAAGCAGATTGCCTGGCCATTGAAACCGCCCTCAGAGAAGAGAACCCATATATAACCAGCGCAAGCCTCATGGGTAAAATTCGAAAAAGCGCTCAAACTCAACAAGTGGCTTTGTTGGTTTACGCTCGTATGGGGCTTTGGTTTACACAATTTAAGAAACGCAAAGAATGGTTTATCAGCATCATCAATGGAACGCTCACGCCGATACCAGAAGGTGGACTGATACCTGAGGAAGAAAATTGGACTTTCAAAGCCTCTCACTTCACCGAACTCTTTACGGTCCTATTTCTAGAGGATGTGATTGTGACGATGCTGGATCAGGATTCTCATCAAGTCTTAATCAATGAGTTTGGACCTAATGCAATATTCCAACTTCAAGCTATGATCTCGTCGTTAAGTCGAGACATGGATCAATACTTCTGCGGTTTAGAATAAATCCTAGAGCCGGCTGGCCAATCGCTTTGAGCGCGCGCGATTGAGATAAGCTCGGCGGGTTGCACCTACCGGCCACTGACAGACATCCAGTGCGCACTTGCCAAGACCGACAAAACGAACCACGCCATCTTCACCCATGGTCGGGATCAGGTTGCGCCCTCGAAACTGCACATCAGTGCATCCTTCTCGTAAACACTTCCCTGCACGTGTAGATGTTGGAGTGACTTGCTCATCCTGAGCTTCACAGAGGTAGGTCATCAATTCTTGATCGTCCATTCCACGGTCACGCATTCGTTTAAAGAGTGCCGGAAAAAATCCTGAAAACTCTGAAACCGCAATATGGTAAAGAAAAGTCTCCGCATCTCCCTCATCACAGCTTTGTGCCATGGCACGCAACGTAGCCTTCAATTCAGTTTTTACCCAGCGCGCTTCGCTCCAACTCATGCGAGCTGGTTGAATCCGAACCACAGGACCACTTAATCCTGCCCGATCAATCGATTGAAAAATTTCAACTGCCGATGCACTTGGAACAGCCTGGGCCTGAGCCGGTAAAGACACGATAAAAACTGCTGACACACAAACCAACGCTAGGGAGGCATGCTTCACAGAAGACAAAAGGTTCTTTGCTAGACAATTCATTTTCACTCTTCGGGCATGAGAAAAAATAAGGTGGTAAACCACTAACACCTTGTTCTGCCGCATATATTTGCAAATCCCATTCCAGTTTTTGGTGCGTCATTTTGATCTTCTTCTCACCTTATTTCAGTAAGTTAGAGCACTACAGAGACTTACAGATACCTACATTCTGATCAATTTGGCTGATCACGTCATATTTTGGGGGATCTGAGGCCACCATAATTTCAGGTATCTGTGACCAACCCAGGGTTTGAGGTAGGCTAGATATCGATGAAAGTAGACGTACCAATCCACCGAGAATTGCTGAATCAGGCACAAAAGCTAGCAGATAAAAGTGCCGAAGAGACTGTGCAACAAGCCCTTACCTTACTCATTGAATCTCATAATGAAACACCAACAAAGGTGCATTCAGAGCAAAAAGTAAGCAGTTCAATTCATCCATCTGCCAAGCAAAGTCCCTTTTTCGGACAGTACTTGGTTCAGAACCAAATTGTTAAACTTGACGAGCTAAATGCAGCGATCCAATTCATGCGAAAAAACAACCCTCGGGTTGGTGATCTAGCGGTTCAGAAAAAATATCTATCCGCCCAACAGGCACAAGAGCTGCATAAAGAGCAACGCAGTGTTGATATGTTTTTTGGAGACCTCGCAGTCCACAAAGGTCTGCTCAGCCAAGCTCAACTGGACGAAATACTTAACCACCAAAAACAACACAGAGTTCGCCTTGGCGATGCGATTGTATCTCTTGGATTTTCAACGCTCGAGACCGTTGAAGAATACGCTCATAAATTTCATGATTTCCTCGCTCAGCAAGAGCAAGAGCGTTTAAAGAGCAACCAGCAAATTACGCCGGAAACAAACAAGCTTCAAAACTATCTTCTTGGATATCTGCCCAAAATGTTACAAAGGCTAGCCGACGTTCAAGCCAGAGTTCATGCTTTGGGTCCACTGGATTCAGAGCATCTGGAAGAATTTCATGGCCAAGTTGAACTCAAGGGACCCAATGTTTGTACGCTCAGCGTAAGCCTCGATATCGTTTTGATCCATCACATCCTCGTAGGCTTATTCAGTGCCGATTACGAGCAAATCTTCGAGTCTCCACCCTACGAAGATGCCATCAGCGAGTTTTTGAGCATGCTGGCAGCCAGTACAGCCACTCAACTTGAAAAGTCAGGATTTGAATATAAAAGTCTTACGCCTAGCGTTGGGGAGGCACCAAAAACCGGCGTCACGATTTGCGTAGAAACAACCGTTGGGCGAGGCATTGTAGTATTTTGCTTCAACTCACTGCCGGAATAATCTTAGAACAAAAATCCATCGTCATCGGCAATGGTGTTTTTGGGACGCTCGGCAATCACGCAAACCAACACCGCTTGAACCGCCGTTTCATTTAGGTTTCGCAAGGCACCCATCAGTTCATCGTGACGATGCTGGAATCCAACCCGGGTCAAATTTTCAATGGTGAACGGGCACAAAAGCTCTTTGCGATAAATGTGTCCCAATAGTTTTTTGAGCTCTTCGGTGGTCAGCCCTCGCAGACCTTTTCCCGCGTCCATCATGGCGTGCTCCCTAAAGTATGAGAAATCGACGTCGCATCTGCACCAAATCAGAAGAATCTACAAGTCCATTCAGCCTTCTTTGCTTCACAACTTGTGATGCGTTGACGGTTTAGGTAACCTAAATTTAAGGGAAAAGGGAAAATGGCATCTCCACTACTGGGTTTAAAATACAACGATATCAGTCTGCTGGATGACGGAGAAGAATTTCCACGTGTCATCAACCTCAACGAAAAACGATGCGTTGAAGCGGTCCGTAAGTTTATTGAAGCCGGTAGAGCGGTCTGCGATTGTCAGGAATGCACCCTGGATATACTCGCACTTACCCTAAACAATACGCCTGCGCGGTACATCGTTAATGACATTCACATGAACTGTTTTGGGGACCCAGACCACCACCCGAAGGATGCGGAACTCGAGAAAATTGTAGAGGCCGCAGCCGAATTGGTCGCCCGGAAACCACACCATTAATTGAACTGCGTCAAAAAACATCGATTCTACTAATTAGCGGTATTCTCTGTCCTCCAGCTCAAATCAACGCTGCATCGAGTGGCACAGCCGAACAAACCCAAGTAAAATAATGATATGCCTAACGAAATAAGCCGTGAAAGTTGGCTAGCACTTACGACTCGTCTGCTCACGTCCGAGGGGCTCCACTCAATGGGAGTCCCAGTTTCTTGGGGGTTAACTCAACTCCAGGGTTTGGCTGAGAAGTATGAAGTGCCTCTCGAAGATTTTGTTCAAGATGTTTTGAAGGCGGACGTCAAAGAAGAAATTTACCAACAGACTTACCTGGCATTGCTTGATACACGCTCAAGTTTTTTCTCCCCTTATTCAACCTATCGATTCCTACGCACGAAGATTTTACCAAATCTGACCTTAGACCTTTCCAAAGAACGTAAACTTCGCATTTGGTGCGCAAGCTGTGGACCAGGGCAAGAAGTATACAGTCTGGCCATCATGCTCGATGTGACCATGCCAGAGCTAAAAAATTGGGATATCCAAATCATCGGAACAGACCTTTCTCCAAAGGCTATTCAACAAGCGACTTCTGGCAAATATTCTCACCTAGAAATTCATCAGGGAATGCCCGATAAACTACGCAGTGAGTATTTCGAACTGACGGATGATGACCATTGGCAAATCAAGAAAAGTGTCAAGAAACGCACCCAATTCAAAGTACAAAACGTCCTACGAGAATCCTCTTTTAAAGATAAAATGGATATCATTTTTTTTAGACGCACCCTGGGTCAACTTGATCCACGGGTTCGCAGTATGGCCATTGAACGTCTGATGGCTCAAGCTAAACCATCCGCTCTGCTTGTCACAGGAACACGCGAACTTCTTCCCAGCAATAGTTACGAACTTACCGAACGCGAAGAAAACACAGGCTACTGGGAAATCCCGGCCAGCACACAAATTAAAATGCAGCATAAAGAATCAGAAGCTGGCGACCTCAACTCTTCAAGGCGCGAAGTAAGTGATACGGATATCAAAAAGCTTAAAGAACTCTTATCCGCTTCTGATCTATTTGAAGACCTCCCAGACCCACTTCTGGATTCTATCTGCGCGAAGTTTGAGCTTCACGAAATAAAAGTCGGCGATACTTTGATTCAGCAAGGGAAACGAAACAATGCATTTTTCATTGTATACGAAGGAAGTCTACCCGTTAGTTTCAATCCGGGTATCCTAAAACGTTCAATCGAACTGGGTCAGCTTTTTCCGGGTGCCATCTTTGGAGAGATGTCCTTGCTATTGAACCAGCCGGCGAATGCAACAATTCGGGCCGACGAAGAGGCCTATGTTTTTGTTGGCAGTGCAAGCCTCTTTCAATTCCTGCAGCAAAAAGATGCGAGTTTTAGAGATTATGTTCAAACTCTCCGAGACCATAGGCAGGCAGAAAATCTGACGACCATCGAAGAGTCGGGAAGCAAGCGTGCCGTGGATGCATATTGCTCCGGACAAGAGAACTTCGAGGATTTAACTTTTTCCAGTTTACGAGAAGATTTAATCGCCGCAGCACCCGTAACCGCCACTTTAATGAGAAGATTAAAGTTTAGGGGTGGAAGCCAGCTAACCCCAAGCGATGAAGACTTCGTGCGACTTAATAATATGGTGCGTGCAACCCGACTTTTTCACGGCTTAGAAGTCGGAAAAATTGATGCCATTATGAAACAAATTCAACTCTGGCGATTCGAAGAAAATGCAAGAATTGTTAAACAAGATGAATCTGGGCTCGGCTTATTTTTTATCGACCGCGGTCAGTTGGGAATCGAAATAAACCGAAAGATGTTTCGTGGCGGTGAAGCCATCCAAGAGATAGGTCCTGGCAGCATCTTTGGCGAACTTTCTATTTTGTCCGGTTTACCCACATGCGCAGATGTTGTCAGTCGCACACCAACCCGCATTTATGTGATGAGTAAAAAACTCTACATGCTGATTTCAACGCTCAATTGGGATTTTCGGGCAGCCATATCCACCGTGGCAAGATCGCGTACTCAAGAGAATATCAGCGTGGTCTAATCAAGCCTTCCCTGACCCCTTGGACAAATCTTCAAAGTACCTGAAAAATATGAAAATTATCCCTCAACGCCCCGTTATTGCGTATGTCCTTTGCATACAGCCACCGGGTTGCTGCCGGTTGCATCAGTCTCCCAAAAAGCGCTTTACTTAAGTAGGAGCCATGTTCGTTGTGAATGGCAAATTTACGATGTTGGGAGAGGGTCTACATGAGTGACCGCTTCGGTGATTATTTGATTGAAAAAGGCATTCTTCAACGCGGTGACGTGATGAAGGCCCTAGAATACCAGGCTGAGTCAACCGTTAAAATCGGGACGATCTGTCTTGAAGAACGCTACATGACAGTCAAGCAAGTCATGGACACCTTGCGCACCGGTGTAGACACTGCAAGGCCATTCGAAGACCAAGCCATCACACTTGGTTATTTAACCGCACAACAACTCGGACACGCCCTTAAAATCCAAACCCAACGAAGACCGTTTTTCGGTGAGATTCTAGTCACACTCGAGTTTATTGAACGTAAGCAACTCTTCGAGGAACTCGGTAAATTCTGGACCCGTACAACTCAAAAAGCTGAAGACCCTTCTAAAGACCCGACCGATATCACCGCGCAGATGCCATCAATTGATAGCCACACCCTCGATGTTATCGAAGTACCACTGATGTACCCTGAGGAACTTAACGAGTTTCGAGAGGAAACCCAGCACGCACTGCAACAAGTAGCCCTGGGGCTTACCAACTTCAAACCGGGAGCCAACATCCCAGAAGTTGCGGGCCGCATCGCGTTCATAACCAACAAAATGCGCGGGGG
>CAZZDT010000045.1:0-11046 GCA_964652435.1 uncultured Bdellovibrionales bacterium | reverse complement strand
AAGGCAGTCCCATTATGGCTTTTCGTGGAGAAACCGTTGTTGATGTTCCGTTGAGCAAGATTCTCACTGTTTTTCTTGATGCAGACCGCCGTAAAGACTGGGTCGACCGTTTTGATTCCACCCAAGACGTAGAGGTGATGAATGACCTCGATCGTGTTTACTGGATTCGCTTTGAACTTCCATTTCCACTTTCGGACCGCGATTATCTATTGAGAGCAACTGGAGATATGGATCCAACCAACCGCGTATTTGTCGCCAACATCCGCTCCGTGAAGCACCCAGACCGTGGTGAAGATGATTGCTGTGTGCGCGCTGAGGCCTTTCGCACCTATTATCGCTTTCAAGCATTACCTGGTGAGAATAAGACAAAGATTGAGGTTGAGGTGCATACGGACCCGAAAGGAATGCTTCCAGGTTGGCTTGTGAATATGGTTCAGGAAGATTGGCCTCAGAAGACCTTGCTTTCTCTTGCGAAAGAAGCCGCTAAAGAGGACATTCCGTCTCACAAGAAGTTTGTGAGCTGGGATTCGAAATAATACAGAATCTATTTGAGTTTGGACCTCAAGCCCCAATGTCGGTTAACATTGGGTTATGACCGATCCGTCTTCACCACGATATGCAACGGGGCTTCGCCGGATTGCAGAAGGCTTAACCGAGCAGCCTATCGGTGTGATTGTTCGGACGCTCTACAATGTTAGTGATGAAGACATCGATGCGGCGGTTCAACAGCAAAGAAAAAGTGGCGGTAAACTTGGTGATATTCTCGTACAGCGAGGAAGTCTAACCGAAGAACAGCTGGCCGCTTGTTTGGCAATCTTGGTCAAAAAAGAAACAACGTTTCTCTCCCATGCATTTCTATCACCCCTTCGATTCAAGTGGTGGGGTCGGCATGCTCAACTTACCATGGAGAGCTTTGCGTTAATGCTCGTAACCTTTGTGGTTGTGCATCGTCTACTGGGGCTGGGTGAGAGTGGGTTGATTGCTATCTTTTTGGCTTCGGCGGCGCTTACCACTCGTCTGAACGTGGTCTTGGCGGACATCAATACCAAGAATGAAGTGGTGGATATTCTCGCGATGTTTGTGGGACTCTTTTTGGTCTTTGTAGGTGTTGCAACGCTTATGGAGCCTTCCACCATTCCCAAGAGTTTTGGTTTTGTCATGACCATCGCGGATATGGATACAACCACAACGCTCTACGACCGTAGCTTTGGAGATTTTAGTGGCATTGTGGCCCACAATCTCTTGGTGCTTTGTTCGGGAGTTTTATTAGGGTTCTTGTATCGAGGTTACGCCACTCTTTTATTGCTCGCCTGGAATGCGGCAGTATGGGGACTTACTTTAACACTGCTTTTTCGCCAGAGTTTTCTTGCGGATGGTGGTGTGAATATCGTGCCTGTTTTTCTCGGAATTGCTGCTTTGCTTCCTCACCTACTTTTGGAGGCAACAGCTTATATTCTTGGTTCCATCGGTGCCATTACCGTATCCAAGAGTCTGCTTTGGTATGGGATCAATTCACGGCGTTTTAGGCGCGACAGCATCCGCTCACTTTTGGTTGTTATTGCTGCGGCCGGTTTGGTGATTTTGGCCGGTGTGTTGGAGTCTCAATGGGCGCCGGAAATTCTTTCGATGGCCCGTGAACGGATGTCTGTTTAACCGGTTGGACTCATTCTCTCTAGAAAGATCACACTGTTGTCGATTTTTAGAAAGTATACAGGTCGATGCGAATTGTGAATTTGGGAATGATTCAGTCACTAAATAGATAAGAAAAATGAATAAATAGATTACTTTTTGTTCGTGGTTTCTTGTAAATTACAATTTGTCTTACCAGTGTCTCATATTGAGAATTTCGTTTTTTTAGAGTGTTGCGTATTCTGCATGGTTGCGTTGAATGTTTGATTTCATTGAGTTTGTTGCATACTTACACGAATGTTTTTAATGGTTCGTTTGCTCTTTGCGGCAATGGATAACAATCGTCTTTCGCATATTGACGGCTATTCACAGCCATGACATGAGTCGTTTTGTAACGGGCTCCCGTAAATTTCAGCGGCCACGCGGAGGTAGGGAAGCCCAAGTAAACACCTATTAATCATTCCAAGATTTTATTGCACTCCCTTTGAAGGTTTGGCACGAGCACCACCTTTTAAGGCGTATCGTTTGCACACGTAAATGTTGTGCCAACGGACTGCTTTATCTGGCGTGTCACATGCACCACTTTGAAGACGTGCGTATGGAGTATGTTATGACACTTAACAGTTCTAAAGCTGCGCCGGACACGATTGTTCGGCAACTCGGCCGTTTTGTGGCTGAGACTGATCACAAAGATATGTCTGAACAGGCACGAGATGAGCTCAAAAAGCGTATTCTCGATACCATTGGCGTTGCTATTGGTGCCTTAGAAGCCGAACCGATCAAGATGATTCGAACCCATCAAGAAGATTTTGGTGGTGCCGGTCATTGTACCTTGATTGGTGGTGGTAAGATCTCACCGGATCGAGCCGCTTTTTACAACGGTGCCCTGAGTCGTTACCTCGATTTCATGGACAGTTATCTCGCCAAGGGAGAGACTTGTCATCAGTCTGATAACTTTGGTGCTGTCATGGCGGCAGCTGAATATGCGGACGCCAGTGGAGATGACTTCTTGTCAGCAATGGCAACTGCTTATCAGGTGCAAGGACGGTTATGCGATGAAGCACCCGTTCGAGCTAAAGGTTTCGACCATACTGTCCAAGGTGCTTATGCTTCAGCCGCAGGTGTTGCACGTGCTTTAGGTCTGAACGCTGAGAAAACAGCCAATGCGATTGCTATCTCGGGGACTTCAAACAACGCGTTGCGCTGTACTCGAACCGGTTCGTTGTCTCACTGGAAGGGACTGGCCTATCCTAATACAGCCTTTGTAGGAACACATGCTGCGTTTTTAGCGTTCCGTGGAATTACAGGGCCCGAGGAAGTGTTCGAGGGTAACAAAGGTTTCAAAGACTCTATTGCTGGTGATTTCAATATTGATTGGAGCAAAGAGAATTTAGAAAACGTTAAGAAGTCTATCATTAAGAAATACAATGCTGAAATTCACTCGCAGTCGTCCATTGAAGGCGCACTAGAGTTGCAAGAAGAGCACGGTTTCACCTGGGACCAAATCGAACATATCGGTATTGATATCTTTGATGTAGCGTTTCATATCATTGGTGGCGGTGAAGAAGGCGATAAGACCATTATCCGCACCAAGGAAGAAGCTGACCACAGCCTTCAATATATGGTTGGGGTTGCTCTTATTGATGGCAACGTTCTACCAGCTCAGTATGAAGGAGACCGTGTGACGCGTGATGACATTCAGTCATTGCTGAAGCGCTTTACGGTTCGTCCGAAGCAAGAATACACGGATCGCTTCCCGCAAGAAGTCTGTACCGATGTAACAATTACTCTGAAAGATGGCGCTGTCCACAAGATTCATAAGACTGATTATGAAGGATTTTCCAGTCGACCAATGAGCTGGAACACGGTGATTGCCAAGTTTAGCATGCTGGCGGCTCCTTTTACTTCGGAGTCTAAGCGTAAAGCTATCATCGATGCTGTTCAGAATATGGAAAACCTGTCCGCTCGCGAATTTGCTGCGATTCTCGGAAATCTAGATAACTGAAATTCTCAAAAGGAGACGAAGATGTTAGAAGAAAACATGAAAGCTCAGACAATGTCTGACAAAAAACCATCGGAAGCATGGGCGAATCGGTCGTTCCCGTACGTGCCAATGAATGAGCGGGACCACAAACCGCGTGAAAAATCTATCACTGAGATTCGTGGGCCGTACTATGCCATGACTCCTCCGACCTATACCAAAGAGCTTCTTGAAGGTATGGGAGAGCATGTCGATGGATATAAGTATGCGGGTGGTTCTTTCAGCCTTATGCCGGCTGAGTTTGTCCGTAAAATAAATGACATTTGTCATGACCACGGTGTTTATGTTTCCACCGGTGGTTGGATTGAAAATGTTTTATCCCGAGCGCCAACCCAAGTTGATTCTTACATTGAAGAATGTAAGCGACTTGGTTTTGATATGATTGAGTTGTCTACTGGTTTTATTCAGTTGCCGACTCCGGACTTGATCAGACTGATCCAAAAGGTGAAAAAGGCAGGTCTTAAGCCTAAACCAGAAATCGGTATCCAGTTCGGAGCAGGTGGAGACACCAGTCAAGCGGAATTGGAAGCTGAGGGTACACGTGACCCTCAGATTCTAATTGATACGGCCAATGATTGTCTGAATGCGGGAGCTTCAATCATTATGATTGAGAGCGAAGGCATTACAGAGAACGCTGATCCGTGGCGCACGGATGTAGCAGCGAAGATTATGAAGCAGGTTGGTATGGAGAACGTGATGTTTGAAGCTGCCGATCCAGAAGTGTTTTCCTGGTACATCAAGAATTACGGTATTGATGTGAATCTCTTCGTAGATCACAGTCAAATCGTACAATTGGAATGCCTCAGAAGAGGTATTTGGGGAACAAAGAGTACCTTTGGTCGGATCACGACTCATCGTTGATCCGAGGGGGACGTCGGCTTCGCGAGGAGCCGGCGTTTTTTTGTTTTTATCGTTGTTGAGTAAATAAAATGAAACAGAATCATCGTACGAATGTATCGAACGTCCTGGTTATTGGTTCCGGCGGAGCAGGTTTGAGATCTGCAATCGCGGCCCACGAGGCAGGAGCGGAAGTTGTTGTCTTGGGTAAACGAATTAGGAATGACGCCCATACCGCATTAGCGGCAGGAGGGATTAATGCTGTCCTGGGAACCGTTGATATAGAGGATTCGTGGCAACAGCATTATGTCGATACCTATGAAGAGGGATACTATCTTGCTGACCCTCGTACGGTTGAACTTTTGGTGCGTGAGGCACCCTCTCGCTTGGTTGAATTGGTTCGTTGGGGAACGCCATTCGCGCGTACTCTGGATGGAAAGCTTGACCAACGTTACTTTGGCGCTCATACCTACCGGCGAACTTGTTACGCCGGAGACTATACGGGCCGTGCCATTTTGAGAACTTTGACCGAGCGTGTAGAGGAACTGGGTATTCCCATTCTTGATTTACAATATGTTTCTCGGCTTTTGGTTGATGGCAACGGTGATGACCGGCAATGCTTTGGCGCTATGGGTTTCGATATGGTGTCCGGTGAGCGCACTGCCTATATCGCAGACTCTGTTATTTTGGCGGCTGGAGGCCACACGCGTATTTGGCGGATCAGTTCGTCACGCCGAGATGAGAACACGGGTGATTCGATGCGGCTTGCTCTGGAAGCTGGTTGTGAATTGTCCGACATGGAGCTTGTTCAGTTTCATCCCACGGGAATGGTTTTTCCTGAAACTTTGGCCGGTACTCTGGTCACAGAGGCTGTTCGGGGCGAGGGAGGTTACCTGATCAACAGTGAGGGTGAGCGGTATATGGAACGCTATGACCCTGAGCGCATGGAACTCTCTACCCGTGACCGCGTGGCACTGGCAAATTATACTGAAATATTAGAAGGGCGCGGAACTGAGAACAACGGAGTGTATTTGGATATCAGCCATCGAGATAAGGAGTATATTCTCGATAAGCTACCACGTATGTATCGCCAGTTTATGGAGTCCCAAATGCTGGATATCTCGCGTGAGCGAATGGAAGTTGCTCCCACAGCTCACTACAGCATGGGGGGCGTGGTGGTTGAACCTGATACGCATGCAACTCGAGTTCGTGGTCTTTATGCGGCCGGAGAGTGCACCAGTGGAGTGCATGGAGCGAACCGACTCGGTGGAAATTCCTTGGCAGAGATTCTGGTTTTTGGAAAACGGGCAGGCGAAAGTGCGGCTCGTTATTCCTCGGAGCTTGATGTCCAAAGACGCAGCCGTAAGGTTATCGCAGCCGCCCACGATGAATTAGACCGTCTGACGACTAAGGGTGAGGAGCTGGCGCGTCCACTGCAGCGGGCGGTGCGCAATATTATGTGGAAGAATTGCGGGGTGGTTCGAAGTGGCGATTTGCTGCAAGATGGATTGGACCAATTATCTCAGGTACGTCAAGCTGCGAGTTATGTCGACGTTCGTCCAAGTGCTGAAGGTTTTGGCGATTTGGCGTTGGCGCTTGATTTGCTTGGGTCAATTGATAGTGCCGAGGCGACCTTGCGATCTGCCTTTGAAAGAAAAGAAAGTCGAGGTTCACATCAGAGGTCAGATTTTACCCGGCGGCACTCTGCTCAACGAGTGAACTACGTCGTGGAGTTGGGAAGTGATGGAGAGCAAAAATTAAGTTCCCGAGATATTGAGCCATTTCCTGCTTACATGGGTGAGCATTTCGACTCATACAAAGAGCCGCCGGTTGAAAGTCGTTTGCTAGAGTAGTCTCATCATGCATCTGCACGAAAAACGGGTTGTTGATACCCGCTATTTACCTGCCAGCATCGTTAAAACAGGCATCTTCTCATATTCGGATGCTGGCAGTTGGTACTCCAGGTCTTCTTTATCCTGAGCCGAACCTTCTGCTTGGGTAAACGTGTATTTTGCAAAGTCCTTACACCATTGTTCATTGGTGTTGAGACATTCAACGGGGTAGATGTTTCCGCCCCATTCCTTTGCGTCGTTCACCAGCTCGTGGCCAAGCTCGTCGGTTGTTTCGAGGCAATCAGCAACAAAGCTTGGAGAGTAGACCATGATTTCTTTGTGTCCATGCTCAATCATATCTTCGACGACTTCTTCAGTATAAGGCGTGATCCATTCTTCGGACCCAAACCTACTTTGGAAAGTCATGACTGCCTGGTCTGGATTAAGGTGTTCCAGGCGGTTGACGATTAGACTGAAGGTCTCAAAGCAGTGGCGGTAGTAATCATCACCTTTGTCGATGATTCTTCGCTTTTGCATGCCGTGGAATGAGATGATGAGTCTATCTATCTCGATTCCTTCTTCTTTCAGTTCTTGAATGCGCTTGTCTACCTGGGTCACTGAGTTATCAATGAAGGCATGGGTTCGGTGGAAGTTGGTGATGACCTCAAAGGTCGGGATTTTCACGCGTTTGGAGAGTTCCTTAGCGAGTGCATCAACACCTGAGGCGATGGTGGCCTCTGAATATTGAGGAAACATGGGGATGACCATGAGTTTCGTTGCACCAACACCCTTGCGCAGATCTTCTTCCCAGCTATCGTAAACTTCGTGAACAAAAGGAGGCGAGAGCAGAAATGCATGGTTCACTTCCACATGCCCATTGGGGTCAAGCTTCTCAAGTTCGTCTCTAACCTGGTTGGTAAAGTTTTCGGTGTTGGTGATCAGTGGGAAGCTGGAGCCATCCCAGATGCGTTCGTAGAGTTTTGCAGATTTTTTTGGGCGGAAAGGGAGAACAAAGCAGTTGAGAATGAATTTCCATACCCAGGGATTGATGTCTACGACTCTTGGATCACCGAGAAACTCGCGAAGGTATTTTCTAAGCGCTTTGGGCGTGGGCTCTTCGGGGGAGCCCAGCTGTACAAAAACAACCTTGGTTTTTCGTTTTGGTGGCGTGAACGTTGTACCCATTGATGTATCTCCCATACGTCTCTAGGCCTCTTAGACGGTAACGGATAAAGACTCAATACCGCCTTACCTATTCCTTAGTTGGGAAATAAGTCTTTGTTTTTCAAGTGGGATTTAGCTTGAACGGCGGAGAATCTTAAGTCGGCTCCGCCTCAAGCATTGAGAATGATCGCTAGAATTGAATCAAGCGCTCATGCGCACAACTGTTGGAGTTGATTCGGTTGGTACGGGCAGAGCTGTGGCCCCACCTGGTGGCGGTTCCGGATCGAAGTCTGGGCCAGAACCATTGGGGTTGCGCTTTTTAGCCAATAACAATCGCAGCTGTGTTTCGAGGCAATTGACGAGATCGGTGCTTAAGGGCTTTGCGCCTTCTTGAAAATCTTCGAGATCTTGAAGCAGCGCATTGTAATTCTGCTTAAGTTCCTCTGAAGTTGGATTTTTCCCGGGTGCGTCCTCGTGCAAGGTGATGAGTTCCAATTTGGTCATGACCCGTTGCTTCGTGGATTGCTCGGTCTTGGGCACTGGCTTTAAGTGTTGTCCTGATACTTTGGGCGGCGTTTTTTGCATCATATCTTCATCGGTTTTGGTTTGTTCGGTGCACTACACGATAAATTTCGAAAGCTGAACCCGAAAAATGAAGAAATAACAGTAAATGTACGGCTCGCTCAATGGATTTGGGCCTTAGATTGAGACCGCCGCGTGCTTGTTAATCGCTTAAATAAGCCCTTAGGGGGAAGTGGAGTGGCCATGGGAAAGGCCGACGGGTACCACTTATTCGCCAATTGTGAATTTAAATTTTGCAACGCCAACAAAGAAGAGTCTTCGTTTGTTCGAGCATGATTGAACATTTTGAGATTGCCAATTGCAACAATTCAGGGAGCGCTGTGAAAGAAGAATATGCATCGCGTTGCTACCAAGGACACCAATCCTGATTGAGTGGCTACAGGGACTTTGGCGGACCTCGATAGCGCGAAGAAAGACTTAAAACGCCGGACCAGTGATGAAATCGGGAAATAATACAAGAAAGCCATAATTTTGACGCAACATATCATCGCCTTGCGCCGATACTACTCGCGAGTAGAATAAACGCACCAAAGGCGGGTAAAGTTTGCGCAACACGCAACCTCCATACAGGCCAAACGTGCAGTCATATGGAGAAAATAATGAGTCTTACCAACGCTTTAGCTATTCCTCGCGGCCTTAGCAGTGCCGCATCTTTACCTACCGCCGCCACGACCACAGAGTCAGCGGCCAGTTCAGCATCTGTGATTTCCGGTGCCGCCGTTTCCACAAGCGATAGTTTTGGGGGCATCACTTCCTCCTCTTCCGATCCGGTGCCAGTGAGTACCACTCGCCCTGAATTGGCGTTGGCTCCCTCGGAAGCGCGGGTGGTTGCTTCTACGTCGGCTGAACCGGTGCTTCGCTCGAGTTCGTCTTCAGCCACGAATTCACCTGAAGCGTCCGAAGTTGAGAATGCTGAAAGTCCTTGGACCTGGAAAAACATTTTACCGAAGGTTTTGATTGCCGTTGGGACCATCACTTTGGTGATTGCACTTTTCAATACGGCTACGGCGGCGCCGGCACTGATTAAAGCCAACGGGCTTTTGGGAGGTCTTGCTAAAACAGGAGCAGCTTTTGTTGGAAACCTTGGTCGAGCATTCCTATATGTGGTGGTTACTCCCTTTGTTGCTGCATACGAAGCGGTTCGATTTACGGCCATTGTTCTTAAGGACGTGATTGCTGCTGGCGCTAAGCTCTTGTGGCAAGGCGTGTCCACAGTAGCTTCTTTTACTTGGAATAATATTTTGGTGCCGACCGCGCAGTTTCTTAAACCCGCGGTTGTCTTTGTTTGGGAAAATGTGGTCGTGAAGGCGGCCGTGCTTCTTAAAGATGTTGTGGTTTGGTCATTTCAAAATGTCATTCGCCCGGTTGCTGAATTCATTGCTCCTGCAGTGAAGTTCATTTGGGACAACGTTGTCGTAAAGGGTTTTGAAGCTCTTTTTTGGACCATTGGTAAAGCCTTTGAAGGAACCTTTAAAGTGCTTGGCTTCTTGTATGAGAATGCACTGGTGCCTGTCTCACAATTCATTCGCAGCGTAGCCGGAGCCGTAGGACGAGCCCTGGCGCCAGCGGCTAATTGGGTATTTTCCAATGTACTGGCGCCGGTTGGCGGAGCCCTTGCGAAAGCTGCAGTGGCTTCTTATCAGTATGTGATAGCACCGGTTGCCTCGGCTCTGGGATCAGCGATTAGTACGGTGGCCACGGGTATTGCTTCAGCATGGCGTGCGGTTGCCGGAACCATTGGAGCAGTTTTTGGTGGTTGATTTTGCTAAGTTCGGTCGGATTTAGATGGGAAAGAGGTGCTTCAGGTACCTCTTTTTTTTGCCCAAAAAGCAGCTGCTCATATTGCCGTTTACAATTTCATCACGGAGCTTTGCGCCTTCTCGGCTTGAAATTGTTGGATAGACCTGAAAACAATGGGACCCAGTTTTGGGATACTCGAATTCCAATATCGGCTCTCAAGGAGATGCCCCAATGCGCTACGTGATATTTGTTTTTTGGTGGGCGATGACTGCTATAGGTTTGATGGCTTGCGGTGGAAACGAGCCAGAACCCGAGCCAGCTCATGAATATCCTCTCGACGACGAGCTGCGCTTGCATCATGTTCAAGTTCGGGGAACCCACAACAGTTATCACGTTGAGCCCGAAACAGTTATTCATCCATCCCATGCCTACAGCCATGCACCTTTGGATGTTCAATTGGAAACGCAAAATGTGCGAACCTTTGAACTCGACCTTCACCGAATGGGAGATACCTTTGATGTTTTTCATTTGGCATTGGTAGATGAAGTCAGCTCTTGTCAGACTTTTTCGGATTGCTTGTCGGTCATTCAGGTTTGGTCTGCCTCCAAACCAGATCACTTGCCGATTATGGTTTGGTTAGAGATGAAGAGTGGAATGAACGATGCACCTCTCGAGAGCCTGCTTTTAATCGAAGATGAAATCAAAGCAGTGCTTCCACCTAATCAATTGTTAACGCCGGAATTGGTCCGTGGCGATTACAGTTCTGTGCGCGAAGCGCTGGATACGGAAGGCTGGCCAACGCTTGGACAAGTGCGAGGCCGGGTGATGTTTATCATTCTAAACAATGGAGATCACACAGAGCCTTACACCAACGGTTTTACCTCCTTAGATAATCGTTTGCTTTTCCCGCGAGCGAACTCATCCCAATACACCATGCCTTGGTCCGCCGTAGAGAAGCTTGGGACTTCTTCGGTGGGCGGTATTGAGCAAATCAATCAAGGCAATATGTTGGTAGCGGCCAATGTTTGCAGTGCAGATGCTGATGATCCAACTTGCTTCGCAAAACGAGAGGAGGGCATCACCAATGGCATTCACATGCTTAAAGACGATTTCCCTTATCCGGTAGACACTCGTGAATATTGGATGGAATTACCGGATGGCCCCGTAGCTTCCTGTAATCCGCTGACGGCTCCTGCTAACTGCACTGGGGAGGCATTGGAG